>CAYVIT010000128.1:0-8727 GCA_964451425.1 uncultured Pirellulales bacterium | reverse complement strand
GCAATTTGGGAAGTGTTATTGAGCCTTATGTCAACAATACGACTCACACCAGCGTTCTGCAGGTGCGTAAAGAATTCTTCAGCAGTCTTCTTGGTAAAGCCAATAGTGAAGAGTTTCATGCTTCTACGGGCACCTTCTTGTATGCTATTTTTTCTGCTTGTAAATCGTACGCTTTCTCAATCAGGCCGGACGTCGAGGTCAGGTCTCCAAATAGCTCTGGTTGAAGTTTGTGAAGGTTAATGAGCCTTTTCTCTGACATCTCCTGTCGTTCTTCTGCACCATCCCCTAAGATGTGAGTTATCTTCAAGCCTGGACATATCCTTTTCAATTCGCGACATACCAGTATTGTTCTGTGGCATGTAATGGGGTCGGATTCAGAGCACATGAGGGCAATTCTGTAATGTTCAACTCTCTGAAGGATTATCTCTAATCCACGCTGGAAAGCCGACAAATGAGCGATTCGATCGTACTTTGCCTGACCGTCAATGTAGCAATCGTCTTCAGATCGTTGTGCGCCTAATTCCCTGCCCAGGAATATGTAGTCAATATTGGCATTTCTCAAGGCACTATCGAGCATGTCCCTATTAAAATGAGGCGAGTATTTGCTGTAGGGACTGGATCGGACATCGGCTATGGTGGAAAGGCGATGTTCCAAAAGTAACTCGATGAAATGGTCAAGAGAGTGATTTGAGTGCCCTATGGTGAATAGTTCTTTCATTCTAATAGGCCTTTTTTTCTATTCTTGTCGCTCCATTCACGACTATCATAATAATATACCACACTTTTTGTCAAGCAATTTAGTCGCGGCTTCGGTTCAATTTTCATATCTCATGTTTCGTTTCAATCTTCAAGATGTCCGCTTCACGCATTTATGATAGTAAAATAACACAGAACTTGACAAAGGTCAAGTTAATTTAGAATTGAGAAGGTAGAAGTGAGAAACAGTATTGAGATTTCTACGGCCTAAAAGGCAGGTCTTGAATCGGTCAGGCAAAGCTCCACAAGCTCGTCGATTACCGCCGTGCCGGCACACATTACCTTGTCGGCGGCGCCCCAGTAGAGTTTTAGCGTTCCATCATCTTCGGGGACAGCTCCGCAGGTAAAGACCACGTTGTGCACGTAGCCGACAAGCTCCCACTGGTCTTCGGGCTGGAGTATCCAGCGGTCACCAACGCCGAGAATAACGGAGGGGTCATTTAGTTTGTGCAAGGCGACGCCGAGGCGATATACGTGGCCATCCATTGTCGGGAAGACGCCGTGGTAGATACTCAGCCAGCCTTTATCGGTGCGAATCGGCGGTGCGCCCGGGCCGATTTTTGACTCGTCCCAATGGTAAGGGGCGGGTTTCATTACAAGTTTTGAATCGCCCCAATAACGCAAATCCGGCGAATAGCTAATCCAGATTGACCAGGGACTGATATCGGAATGCGGGCGGTCCAGCCGGGCGTATCTGCCGTTGATTTTTTCGGGGAAAAGGACGGTATTACGATAGTCGGCCTGGGTGATAAAGGCGATTCTTTCGAGTGATTTGAAATCCGATGTTTTGGCCAGTGCTGTGCGGACGCCGTGCCTGGAATAGGCGCTATAAGTTATATAATACTCATCTTCCAGAAGCGTAATGCGGGGGTCTTCTACGCCGTATTCCTCGTATTCGGAAAATGGCGGCTCCTTGGCGGGAATTATAAAAGGCTCGGGTCGGGCTTTAAAATTGAAGCCATCCTCACTTTCAGCGGCGCCGATTATGGACCGGCCGGTATCGAGGTGCGAGCGGAAGAGCATTATGTACCGGCCGTCGAATTTCGTAATGCCGGCATTGTGGACCGTCTCAACCTTGTAGGGGATATCATCCTTTGTGAGGATGGGATTACCTTCGTAGCGTGTAATCAATTGTTTAGTCATTTGTTTTGCCCAGGGTAACCCCAGAGTTTTAGTTTTTTTGAGATTCCCGGCGGAAGATTTCCTCATACACTTTTTCGTAGCCGGCGACCATACGGTCTATTGTAAAGTTTTCCTCCACCCGCTGTCGGCACTTTTTACGGTCGATACTATCGATTTTGCCAACAGCGGCTACCGCCTCATCCACACTATTGACCAGGAAACCCGTTACCTTATCTGCGATAACCTCACGGCAGGAGCCCAAATCCATTGCAATGACCGGCACGCCGGCGGCCATGGACTCGGCCATTACAAGGCCGAAGCGCTCGGGGATGGTATTTAGATGGATAACGGCGTAAGCATCTTTCAGGAGGGCATCGCGCTGAACGGGATTAACGGGGCCGATGAACTTGATTGAAGTATCGTTGATGTGCGGCTTGACAAGGTCATCGAAGTACTTCTGGTCCTGAATTATTCCGGCTATTATGAGGTCCATGCCGGCTTTTTTCGCCACGTCAATTGCCAGATGTGTACCCTTATCCATGTGGATGCGCCCATAATGGACAAGCTTGTCACCGGGCGTTCCTCTGAAGGTAAGGTTGGAAAGGTCGATGCCATTGTAGACCGTTGCAAGATAAGGCAGGCCGGGGTCTCTGTCGGAATCGCTTATGGAGACATAGTAGGTATCCTTGTGGTCGTGGTAAACGCGAAGAATATCGGGGTCGGAAAATCCGTGGATAGTGGTAAGCATCGGTGTTTTTATAAACGGCAGATAAGTTAAGGGCAGATAATCAAAATTGTTGTGAATCAGGTCAAACTCATCCGCCCGCTCCATCACCTTTGAAATATGCAGGCACGTTGAAACCAGTGGTATGTGCGTTTTATCTTCTTCGTAACCTCTTTCGACAAAACCTACAAGTTTTGCGCTTGTTATAGATTCTCTTGTGGCGAACAGTGTTACATTCTTAAATCCACGGGCGACGAGGCCCTCTGTAATATTGCCGGCTACGGTTTCCCAGGCGCCATAAGCCCGAGGAGGTGTCCGCCAGGCTACCGGCGCTAAAATTGCAATCCGTTTATCCTTGATTTTTCAGCTCCTTCTTACTTCTTCTTTTATTCTCTGGATATGTCCCCGGCCTAAAGCCTTGACCTCACAGCCGAGTTCGAAATATCGACGAATTTTATCATCTTCCAATATACCAAAGCAATCAATCACTGCCAGCGGAGCACCTGCCCATTCGACTATTTTATCCGGGTCCAATTGCAAGTAAGGTGCGTGCGGCACGGCCAGTATGATTCCCTGGGCACCTTTAAGTACAGCAGCAAGGTCATGCTGAACACGAGTATTAACAAGTTCATCCTGATTGCGGAAGAACCTTGCCAATGAGTGACCGGGCGCCGGGTAGGTATCCTGTTTTTCCAGCTCGTACCAGTGCTCAAGGTACGGGTCGTGCACACGCATTTCAGCACCCATTTCGGTTAGCTTTCGAACAACTACTTCCGAACCGCTGTACCGTGTGTCGGCAACATCCTGGCGATAACTGGCCCCGCACAGCAGTATAGTTGCACCGGCAATTTGGCGGCCCATATTTCGAAGAGCATCTCTTGTCAGTGTTGCCACATGAAGACCGCGTGTGTCGTTAATATCGATTGCCATTGTTGTCATCTTGAAGATATCGTCATCGAAACCGAGGATGTGCTTGTACGCCCAGCAACCGAGACCACCGTCTTTAGGAAGGCAGTATCCGCCAATGCCCGGGCCTGGGAATATGATGTTGCTGTGCGTAGGCCGAACCTTGATTGCCTTTATGACCTTAGTCATGTCCACGCCGTTACGCTCCGCGAACAAGCTCCACTCATCAAGAAAAGCCAGTATTGCAGCACGGAAAGAATTTTCGACGATTTTGGTAGTCTCTGATTCGATTGGGCGGTCCATAACGGTCAACGGATACTCTTCGGTGTTTAGAACATCCCGCAGGAATTTTTCGACCCGCTTTCTCGCTTGAGCGTTACAGCCTGAGCAAACCCGCCAAAAATCCCGAATCGATGAAACATAATTTTCCCCGGGCATAACACGCTCAAAACTGTGTGCCAATAGTGGCTCTGAGTTTATGCCTCGCGTGGCAAAGGCCTTTTTCATAATCGGCCAGGCGACAAACTCAGTCGTGCCGGGTGCTACAGTCGTCTCAATCAGAGTCAGGCATTCTTGTGGTATCTTTTCACCGATGGTTTTTATCGTTGCCTCCAATGCACCCATTTCCGCTCGACCGGTGCGCATATTGCCAAGGTCCTCTTTTGTATAATCGCATTGGACATCCACGACTACACAATCTGCCAATTGAAGGCAGTCACTATTGTAAGTAGCAACGAGCGTTTTTTTCTCGAGGACACAGCGGGCAATCATCGGCTCAACCTCGGGGTCCTCTGCCTTTACTGGAGAGCAGCCTCGGTTAAGCAGTGGAATCTTCCAATAACTTCGGGTACTGGGTCGCTGGCAGCCGATAACAAACTTGTTAGGCCTGCCGGTTTTCCTGTCGACACTATCAGCAATGATAGCGGCCATAACCGCACCAACAAAACCAACACCCATCACCACAACGATTTCCTTTTTCTCGCTTCGGGCTGTTTTTACGAGGGATTCAATGCGCTTAAACTCCGCAGCGTATTCATCCTGTTGGGGGACAGGAAATTTTTCTCCTTCCGGACTTATTGAATAATCATTCACTGTTAACACCTCACCATAGAAGCACAAAGCAAAAAAATGCAAGAGCCCATAGTCTTTTTGATTTCAGCTCTTAGTTCGTCAAACTATCGCCACAAGTTTACCAATAATATCCTGTATATCAAGGCCATTTCCGTTAGTTATTGAATTATGGCCAAACTCGGTGAAGGGCGTATCGTAAAGTATAAGTCAATGTGCGAAGCTGAAGGTGCCTTTCATATAGCAAAATTGGTCCACATTAGTTGTGCAGACACAACATCCATATCCTTCCTGCACTGACGTGAATTAGCTGGAATTGCCCAAAACACCTGCAAAGTGTGATGCCCCCAATTTGAAAGTAAATCCAATAACCTAATCCTGTGAAAGAGTTGGTACTTCTTTCTCTGGTTTTCCCAGTCGTTGTATGAGGACTTCGCGGACATAAAGTTTAGCGTCTTTGTATGCCGGCTGCGTCTCTATGTGCAGCCCGATATTTCCTTTGGCATGCCCTGCCACCTGGATTGCCCCGATTTCCTCTCCGTTTAGCCAGACCTGAAACCGTTGTCCCTGTACCTTAACCGAGATTGTATTCCAGCTTTCCCGGTCAACAAGGTCCTTACGCAGGTTCACAAGAGCTAATCCCTTACCGGGTACCCAGAGGCTCCCTGTAAAGGCCGAAGCTTCGCGGTTCTCGAATATCTCGATACGTGGACCGCGCTGGGAGCCTGTGCAACGCAGCCAGATTCCGGCGTGGATGGGCCATGCGGCACGGAAGGTCACAGATAATAGATAGTCCTCATATACCGCGTCGGTCCAAAGAGTGCCGCCTTTGCCGTTCGGTCCAACTGCTGCGACGAGTTGGCCGCGTTTGACCTCCCAGGAGATGGCACCTGAGGGTCGCCAGCCTGTGATATCCCGCCCATTAAAAGCAGTGATCCATTTCTCCTCTTCAGACTCAGCTTCCAAATCCTCGACGATGTTATGGGTCCCATGGCAATCTGTGCAGACAGACTTCATTGTAATGAACCGCCCATTCGGCCGGACGCGGTTCAGCCATTTCTCATTAAAGGCCTTTACTGCCGTGTGATCCTTGTGATCTTCATAGCCATAAACATATCGGTCACCGCCCGGCTTATGGCACGTCGGATTTGAACACATCTTCTCGACCTCAGAGCGGCCGAAAAGAATGTCAGGCTTGGTCATCAGCATCTCATCGTGCATGTGCTCGACCGAAGGCCCATGGCATTCGTCACAGGTAATATCCATATCCAGGTGGGCTGTCGTGATATCCTCGGTCTTCAGGTTGGGATGACATACATAACACTTGCTATTGCCATTCGATTTTTCACCAGTGGAATTCTCGGCCTTCGGCTCGTCCGCGAAACAAAACGTCAGCACACAGGCCGAAGTCACGAATAGAACAACCGCACACAAAATACACAAACAAGCTCGGATTTTCGAGCGCACTAATTTTCTCCTTTGCTAAATCCAATTACAGAAGCAGACGCAAAACAGTATTCCTCCTCCGCACAAACTGCGCGTCCGCAGGTAATCAATTGTGCAACCATTCACATCCGTGGAGAGTTAGTTGGGAACCAGCGGATTAAACGAATTCCCAATCACGCAGCCAAGTGTAATCCTGCGGCAGATTTGCCCATCGTTCATCGGTAATGCGCATAAGCCACTCTTTCTCCGCCGCTGTCACTCCAAGCAGTCGTGTATACGAAGCCCGTGCTGCATTCTCAACTTCATAGATCGTCGACAGCCCCGGTACTGCGGCAGTGATTGCTTCATTGGCAAGGATGCATTGAAGCGTCAACCGTGCCATGTCGTTTTCTTCTTTGCTGCCCACGCCCATCACTGGAAATTTGACTTTGCCGTCGCTGGCCTTGAAGAGGCTCCCACCAAAATAGGGCTTGATAGTAACAACCCCGACATCCTTCTCAATGACTTTCTGGAAGATGCCTTGGGTCTGGTCGGAGCCATGGCCCGGGTTGACTTCTTCGACGTCATCCTTCGTCAGGGGCTTGCCTTTGACCTTGGTCTTTGCGCTGCAAGGGAAAATCAACATTTCGAATTCAGAATATTTTCCGATAACGTGCTCAAACCAGGGACGGGAATGAGATGACATGCCAAGATGGCGCACTTTCCCGGCCTTATGCAGCTTTTGAAAGGTTTCGATGAGGGACTCGACCTCGGCATCCGTATTGGAACCGTCCATTTTGGACTGGGGACGCCAGATGTCAAGGTAATCGGTCTGGAGCATACGCAGGCAGGTGTCGACATTGTGTGTCTGTGACTTGACATTGCAGAAACTTGAGTTCCTCGGCCCAAGATTGTGTATATCGGCGCCCACGTACATCTTATCACGGCGTCCCTTAAGTGCCACCCCGTAGCAAAGGCACTCGGCCGCGGTTGTTATGTCCAGGTAGTTAATGCCACAGTCGATGGAGGCACTGATGACATCAGTGCGGTTCTTGGCAACGTCGCTGGGCACCTTCTCATTGGCGAAATGGTCCCAGTACCGGCCGGCGTTACGGTTCTTCCAGTGACCGCCCAGGCTTACTTCGGAAACCATCAGGTTCGACTTGCCCAGTCGGCGGTATATCATCTTCGGGTGGAAATTGAGAATCTTCGACTTATGAACCGGCTTGACTGCGGCGTGTCCCTTGCCCGCCAATGCACCAGCAACTGTACCGGCAGCCGCCAGAGAAGTATTGCGCATAAAAGCCCTTCGTGAAACTTTATCATTCTTCATAAGTACTCTCCTTTTCAATTCGATTTGGTCTTGATTTTGTCCCTCATCCTGAACCGGAATTTCCCAAATAACCATCTCTACAGTTCAATAATTCTAATTTTGCAAAATAATGACACAATGGCAGGCAAATGTCAACTCTATTTCCGCTGTTTTTTTGCACTTCTCCCCCCTCCGATAACAGCTCCAAAGGGCATAACGCAGAGTATCCGCGAATCATTCCGCAGGATAAACTGGAAAAACATTGTGTATTTCAGATGACGTCAGCTACAATAATCGTATCGCCTTGGCCTACGTAACCATCCTCGACTATGTTCTTATCATCGGTCCGGCTTCCTTCTTTCGCAAGAAAACAGGGGGCAATAACAACTGACCGGAATGAACAATCGACATGTTTGGATTATGTATCAAAGACTTTTTTGACTCTTGAGCTTGCTTCTATTCCGGGGCTGCTAACCGCCCTTTATTACGTTTGGTCCTTTTTAAACTGCTCAAGCGGTTGCGGCTCGGTTACTTTGCGGTAGCCCAGTGCCTTTATTAGCTCAAGGACCTCTGTCCAGGTCGGAAAAGGCCTTGTGTTTTTTCTTTTATATTCATCAATTGCCATAAGGAACTCAAACTGTTCGTCAGACATTTGGCCCTCTTCTGCGGATTTTCTATCATCGCTTCTTCGCCTGCCGGGGCCGCGCTTGCGGTCTAATCCCAAACGCCTGTCAACAACACTCAGCCTGCGGTCTTCACCACTGCGTCGTTCTGTAACGTTCTTTTCATCCATTTATGTCATATCTCATATTTTCAGAAAGTCAGAAATCTTTAAGCCAAGCCGTTTGACTGCATAACGTACCCCCTTTGATATACAACGCAATCCCACAGCACATTCCAATGACAAGGGATAATATTTCATTACAGACACCGGAGATTAAAAATCATCCTCGAAAAGTTCGCCGTCAAATTCTTCTTCGGTTTCGTCTTCTAATGCAAAATCATAAAAATCATCATAAGCATCCTGTGACTCGATTACTACATGTGCTTCATCGAGAAACTCTTCGGGCACCATCACAGCAATGCCTTTTGTGCCGTCCGGCTGTTCGTTTTGCTCGTTTATCACAGCAGGAATTTCATTAGCTTCCAGCAGGCTCTCGTACTCTTTGGCCTGCTCCAAGTCCTCGACAAAAGTAACGACCACGAAATCCTGCAGTTTAGCCTGCGAATCCTGCTTTTTTTTGTAACGTTTTGCCATTTTACTTCTCCACGTCAACCTCAATCCGGCCGGGCAAGTCGGCGCCGGCCCGGAACATTTCATCTAAATACTTTCGTCAAAATAAACCTTATAAATTATTAAAAATCACGAGATCGCAGGAAAAAGCACGATTCAGCAGGTCGGACTCTCGTAAAC
>CAYVIT010000127.1:0-8930 GCA_964451425.1 uncultured Pirellulales bacterium | reverse complement strand
ATATAAGAATTTCGACTTTGATAAAAGGAGCAAAGAAAAACAGAGTCGGAGAGGTATTCCCGACAGAAAATTATGCTTGCCGGCGCTGGGCGGCAACGGTATAATGTGCGAATCGTTGCAGAGGATTAAGGTGATTACACTGCAAAAATTATTTCCGGGAGGCTTTTGAGGAGCAGCACGGAAGAGCGAACTTTTTTGGGCAAAGGATGTTCTGACAGTATTGTGGCCAAACAGGCGTCAAATGGAAATTTTAGTTAAAGGAGCACACAAAATGAAAAGCAAACTTCTGATTACATTTCTTATTATTTCGATTCTTTCGAGCCAGGCTCTGGTCGCAGAAGAAAAGCAGAACTCTGCTGTTTCGGCTGCCCATCGACATAGTTGGTGGACACTGCGTAATGACGCAGTCAACGAACGAGTCAAGCAGGGCAATGTGGATTTGCTCTATATCGGTGATTCGATAACGCACGGCTGGGAAGGTGGAGGAAAAGAGTCCTGGGACAAGTACTATGCGCCGCGAAATGCCGTCAATATGGGCTTCAGTGGAGACAGGACGCAGCATGTGTTGTGGCGACTGGACCACGGCCACCTGGAAGGTATATCTCCGAAGCTCGCTGTGCTCATGATAGGCACCAATAACTCCAACGGTAACGACAATACCGCCGAGGAAATCGCCGACGGTATTATCGCCATCTGTAATAAACTTCGCGTGAAATGCCCAAAGACAAAAATATTGATACTTGCCATTTTCCCGCGTGGACCTGAACCGTCGGACCAGCGCGAGAAAAATGCCAAGGCATCGCTGCTGGCTTCGAAGATAGCCGACCGCAAGATGATTCACTACCTGGATATCAATGACAAGTTCCTGACTAAAGACGGCTTCTTAACCAAAAAAACAATGCCCGACTATCTGCACCCCAACAAAGAAGGATATAAGATATGGGCGGAAGCCATCGAACCAAAGGTAGCGGAACTTATGGATGAGAAGTCCAGGAAATAACCAGGGATACCTGTTATAGGTGCTCTGCTTTACTAATAGGAGAAAATTATGGGAGATACGAAATTCAGGCTGCTTTTCTTATCCCTGTTAGTACTGCTCGTCCCGCTTTGTGGAATAGTACTTGCTGAGCCCAACAATTCCGCCGGTGCCTCCGGTAACATCGGAGCTGCTCAAGATAGAATTGGCCGGTCTTCATCTTATCCCCGGCTATATTTTACTGAGGCCAAACTCAAAGAACTCAGGCAAAAGATTTCGGATGATACTGAAGTGCGCCAGGCTTGGGAGGATATCCTCAAGCGAGCCGATAGGCTGGTCAATGAGAAACTCGTATCCAGGGAATATGCTGAAAGCGGAGCCGGACAGCATGGTAACTATGGCAGGCCAAGCAGCCAAATCAGCGCCATGGGAACAACCTTGGGGCTTGCGTACCAAATGACAGGTAAGAGAATGTACGCCGAGAAGTTACAAGAAGCTCTTATTCACTATGGAAAATTAAATCGCTGGGCCGGCGATGCCAACCGGGATCCCCCCTGGAATTCCGAATTGAATACGGCCCGCTTCTGTTTCGGGTATGCCGTTGGATATGACAGTATCCATGACTTTCTGTCGGAATCTGACAGAAAGGTTATTGTTCAGACGATGGTCGAGCGGGGTATCCTACCTACGCTCAATGATTGGATTCTGCCCGAGAAGCGAATCCATGCACTGGATTCCATGGGACATAACTGGTGGAGCGTATGCGTGTCTATGGCCGGAGTTGCTGCACTTTCCATCCGAGGAGAGGAACCACAAGCGGAACAATGGGTGGAACAGGTTAGAGATGCATTTCCTGAATGGTTCGCTTACAGTGGGAACATCCTGCAAAATAAGACCTTGAACTTCGACAGGAAAGGGGCATTCTACGAGAGCGTAGGCTATGCTAATTATGCTCTGTCGGAATATCTGCTTTTTCACCTTGCCTATTCAAACGTTTATCCCGATCAATCTCTACCCAAGATTCCCATATTGGAAAAGACAGGCGATTTCTTTGTGCATACATCATATCCCACTTCCGACTCTCTTCTGTCGGTGAACTTCGGAGACAGCAGCCTGTCGGCTTCCGGAGACGGTACGCTGCGTCTGTTACTGGCTAACGGTTTTGATTCTCCGTCATATCACTGGTATATTACGCGAACGGATTCCGGTTTGCGCGATCCCATAGGATTAGTTTACTATCAATTGCAAAAGCGGAAGGCTGTCCCAGCCGACCTTCCTACATCATTTATCTATCCCGATATCGGCTGGGTAATGATGCGCTCTTCGTGGGAAGACAATGCCACTATGCTCGCTGTAAAGTCGGGCTTTACCTGGAACCATGCTCACCCGGACGCAGGCTCCTTTGTTCTCTTTCATGGAGGCAAGCCGTTGATTATTGATTCAGGGAACTGTTCATACGGTCGCCGTGAATATACGAGCTATTACCGTAACAGCAAAGCTCACAACGTTATCTTAATCGATGGTGCAGCACAGAATCCGGAAGACTGCGGAAACGGTGATCGCGGTGTTGTACATCCCGGTCAGGTCCGGCATCTAATGGACCTTGCAGGGATTAAATATGTGCTCGCCGACGCGACCGGGCCTACTTCGTGGAAATTTTCCCGTAATTACAGGCACTTTCTGTGTATCGATGATGTAATTCTTATTTTCGATGATATTCGCACACACGAAACCGGGCAGTTAGAATGGCTGCTCCACTTCGAGGGACAGGCAAAGGAAAACGGATCCGACATACACCTTTCAAATGGAACTCAAGCCGGAGCAATCGTTCGACTACTGTTTCCGAAGGACATGGCCGTAGTCAGAAAGAAAGGGTTGAAAGACCATAAACCGGACACAGAGGTCGAATACCTTGCTTTGTTGCCCACCGAAAAGAACAGAGAGATGAAGTTTATCACGGCAATTCTGCCGCTGGGACAGTCGGGGAAGGGTTCCACTGCCGATATAGAATTATTGGAAGGAGAGGAGATGCTGGGGGTGCGGATATCTCGAAATAAGAAAATAACCGCGGTTTTCCTGAACCTGCGTGCGGATGGGAGACGGATGCATCGAAACAGTAATAAAATCATTCACGGATGGGATACCGATGCCTATCTTTTCGGAACCACCCGTCCTGTCGGTTCCCCGGATGAGCCTGATTCGATTAGTCGCTGCTTTGTCATCTGCGGCAGCTATCTGCGAAAAAATAACAAAGTCGTCCTCGATTCACTGTCCAAGGTGTACTCGGTTTTTGCGACCGAAGACGGCAGGCTCGATATAGCTTTACAAGGACAGCCTATCATCAATTGTGAGATAAGGGCCAAAAACAAACCTGTCAAAACCACCATAAATGGCAAAGTCATAACTCCAAGGTGGAACAAATTAAGACAGATAGTCGATTGCCATATAGCTCCATTATGACAGGCAGGCATAGCATTTGTGAATCGTTTTCAAAACTGTGCAGACCAAACGGAATACCTCTGAAAAGAAGAAGGCTGCCGACATTCACTTACCATTTCCGTGCTCCGATAAGGATGCAAAGGATTCTGTTCAGGAATTCCTATTGCGAACCGGGGAAAATGTCATTAAAATCGCAAGATGTCGGGCTTCGGAACTGAATCAGCAGCTGCTGTTCTTTTGCCACCGGCTACAAAGGCGCCAGGCGGTTGTTTTCCTTGCATAGCCAGTTTATGCTTTTTATAATTAGTACAAACGACAGAAACAATATGACAAGCAGAGGGGTCTTCACAGAAATAACGTTCTATTTTGGAATTGATTCTAACTAACGGAGCTAAGGCCCAATGTTGAAAAGATATGCAGCTTTCTTTTCTTTATGCCGTTCAATCGTTGAACTTGTAACAATCAGCGCCGTTTGGATTGGGATTTATTTTCTCCGTTTCTATTCCGGCCTATTCATCGCTCCAAAAGGAATACCGGATTTCAAGTATCATCTAATGCTGACACCCGCCGTCGTATGCATCTGCTACCTGAGCAACTTATGGATTGGATTTAACAAATCCAAGCGTATGGAGAGTATTTTCAAGCAAGGCGGCGATTTGTTGAAAGCCACCTTCCTAAGCGGCGTGCTAATACTGGCCTTTTTTTATTACATCAGGTCTGAACTCTACTCAAGAAAGCTACTGGCACTTTTCGTGCCGATGTTATTCCTGGGACTGTTGTTTTCACATCTGTTGGTGATGGTTATCTTAAGAGCCTTACGCAAAAAAGGATACAATCTTCGATATTATGCCGTCATCGGCACGGGTAAAAAAGGGCAGCAGCTTGTTCAGGATATCAAGCGTATGGGATGGTTGGGATTGAAGTGCGCTTTTTTTGTGGACGACAATCCCAAACTGATAGGGACAGAAATACTTGGAATTCCGGTATGCGGTCCTATTAAGAAGATTCCTGAACTAATCGAAGCTAAAAAAGTGGACGAAGTTTACCTTACTTTAGACGGAGACGAGGCCCAGCGGGCCTATCCTATTCTTGAGTCTCTTCAATACTCAGGTGTAACTATACGTATTATTCCCAACTGGGGCAACCTTATATCGATGAGCGAACCGGCAGTAGTAACTATTGGCTCACAACTTCTATTCTCCGCTGCCGATTCTCCCTTGAGCGGCTATAAAATCATACTGAAGCAAATTTTTGATTTTGTAGCCACAATCTTGCTGCTCATCGTATTTTCAATTCCGATGCTTGTAATTACCCTGCTGATAAAACTCACAAGCAAAGGACCGGTTTTTTACAGGCAGCGGAGGGTAGGTATAGACCGCAAGGAATTTCAGATATTGAAGTTTAGAACTATGAAAGACGGCGCTGAGGAAGAAAACGGCCCACAATGGTCAAGGCTGAATGACAACAGGCGCACCCCGACAGGCGCGTTGCTGCGGAGAACAAGTCTTGATGAACTTCCTCAACTTATAAATGTTGTTAAGGGACAAATGAGCCTGGTGGGACCTCGGCCTGAACGGCCTGTCTTTGTAAAACAGTTTTCCGAAGAGTACAGAAAGTACATGCTCAGGCACAGGGTCAAATCGGGAATGACCGGATGGGCTCAAATTCATGGTTTCCGCGGCGATTCTTCCCTTAGGAAGAGATTGGTGTATGATTTATACTACGTGAGAAACTGGTCATTTGGGCTGGACCTCTGGATTTTACTGCGGACACCCTGGCATATTATCAAAGGTAAAAATGCATACTAAAACCGCACTTGAAAAACAACCCCCTGTGAAACAAGACATCATTTACATCTCAATCTTGCTTATAACTGCATTATGTATAGGAATCTATCTTATCAGCACAACGGCTGTAATCGCAAGGGACGGTGTAGGTTTTATAGAGTATGCCAAGAATCTTCAAATTGCTCCCGCCCAGACAATGATACAACAAGACCAACATCCGGGGTATCCGGCGATGATTCTGGTTATACATAAAGCAATAAGGCTGCTAAGCGAAAGTGAATCTTTATTTAGCTGGATTTATTCGGCCCAGAGCATAGCTTTAGTGTTTAGACTGCTGAGCATAATTGTGTTGTATTTCATTGGGAGGAATTTAGTTGGAAGCAGGTTTAGTTTCTGGGCGGTATTAATACTCATATTGCTGCCCAAACCTGCCTGGTACGGAAGCGACGCATTAAGTGATTGGCCGCATCTTTTTTTCTTAGCGACAGGGATGTTGCTACTGATGCGGGCATCAACAAACAGAAGATGGTGGTTATTCGGTTTTGCGGGACTTACAGCCGGCGCAGGATACCTTATCCGGCCTGAATGTGCTCAAGTGATTGTGTACGGCTGTTTATGGCTGGGCCTTCAGCTATTTTGGGCAAAAAGGACTTTGGACAGGCCTAAAACAGTACTTGCATTAGTTTTACTGCTGGTTGGTTTCCTGGTTGCAACCGGGCCTTATATGAGATTGAAAGGAGCAGTATTTCCTAAAAAACATGTAGGTGAGTTTGCAGTTAATACACAAACCAGTCAATTTGTCCCCTCGCAACGACAAATTGTATCAAACACTGCGGGTATCATACCATCTGACATTGCAGGGGCTTTTAAGAAACTATTAGAAAATATCGGCGAGACGCTGATGTGGTTTTATGTGCCGGCTTTATTGATGGGTATACACAAGTGGCTTAAAAAACGAAAACGGAATGAGACGGAAACTTTTTTTATACTCGCCCTTATAGTTCTGAACGTACCTGTAATGATATGGTTGTATTGTAAGCACGGCTATATGGACGTAAGGCATACCCTGCCGTTAGTGGTGTTTATGATTTTTTTTATCCCTACAGGTCTGGATATATTAGCAGGGTGGCTGAATGAGAAATGTCTGAAGAAAAACAATGTACGCTTCGGCTTTGTTGTCCTAACCACTATAGGAATTGCGATATGTATTCCCAAGCTGCTTAAACCACTGCACTATGATAAGCTAATTTTTCGCAAAGCCGCTCAATGGCTCTCGGAAAACACTCTGCCAGGTGACCTTATAGCAACACCGGATTTAAGAATCACTTTTTATTCAGAGCGGGAAGGATTGCATTATAAACAACAAGAACCGGCTAAAAACGTCCAATATGTAATCAGAGTGTCTAAGAAAGAAAGCCTTACGGACGCTCAGAGTCTGCCGAAAGGCGTTGATATTTTGTATACGGATAAGTCTTATGATAAGTACAGAATTGATATATATAAAACATTCAACTAAGCTTGCCTGTTACGCTCTGAATATACTCTCGCATTGACTGCTTATATACAGAACGGTCAAATTTCATTGCATTATCACGGCATTTATGAGCATTGAACATCTTCCTTTTTTCTTCAAAAAGCCTTATCGACGATTATCATGCCTTTTGTGGAACAACAGCTGGTAATACCAGCCAAATTCGCAGGCTGTCGCTTTTAAGATGAATTCAGTAAGTAAAACGCCAATATAGTGCGGCATTCTTTTTTCCCAGAAAATTTTTGCCCCGGCTTTTAACATGTCGGCACTGTAACTTTTAAGGCCGGCATATTTGAGAAGCCATTTGTTGTCGGCAAAAAATCTGCCGATATTAAAGTAACGTTTAAATGTTTGAGCTAAATTGAAGGGGTGGCTGTGATAAACTTTTGCTGTTGCGGAGTAATAGACTGAATAATCCTGGAGAACAGCTTTAGCAGCGAAAAGCATATCTTCATTTACAATGACATTATTTTTGAATCCGCCCAATTTATTAAAAACAGAGCAGCGAATGGCTGAGCACGTATTAGAACAGAAAAAGGTTTTTAAACCGAGGGTCTCAATATCATACCGTGTTTTTAGAACCGACTGTGGAGGGTAGTTGAACTCGCGTGCCAAGCATTCCAAAGGACCTGCGCCGGGCCTTGGCAATTGACGGCCATAGCATATAGCTATATTTGAGTCGGTTTGCAAAGGTTTTACTAACTCTGCAATCATGTATTCGTCAACAGGGATTGCGTCCTGGGTGAGAAACACTACGAATTCACTTTGGATATTGGAGACTGCCAAATTCCTTGTAGTACCGTGGTCGAAATCAGAACGTTTGATAGTAATTACCTTGCAGTTTCGGCCCCCTGCAAGTTCTGGTGTCTTATCGGTAGATTCAGAATCAACTACGATAATTTGTGTAGGTTTTAGAGTTTGTGTTTGTAAGCTGTTAAGCAATTCTGCAAAGGATTGCTCCGCATTGTGGGTGGGTATTACAACAGTTGTTGTGTTTCTATACGGAATCGGTTCCGTCACGATAGTCCTCTGACATATTAGCTAACTCTGGAATCTGATCTTCGACAGGAAATGGTCTGAATCCACAAAATTGCTCATTATTAAGAGACAAATTGGGATTATAGAAAGGATCATTCTTAAGTATCTCTGAATAATCGTCCACAAGCCTTTTTTTAAAAAGGAAATCTTCCGCAACTACAGGTCGAGTCTTTGTTTCATAATGAATAGCCCTTACCATCGGATTATAAATACAACGATACCCTTCTTTTCTTAGACGTATACACAGGTCAACATCATTGTACAAGGTCGGATATCGGCTGCTATCAAAGCCACCGATATGCTCAAAGCTTGAACGCCGCACAAGTGCTAAAGCGGCGGTGATGCCCGACATTTCCTGAAGAGCATGCAGTCGGCCAAGGTAACCAGGCACACTACTATAAATATACTTGTGGGCATGTCCAGCGGTACCATAAAGGCCCAAAATTATACCACCATGTTGCACCATGCCATTGGGATACAAAAGTAATCCTCCCACCACCGCAATGGACTCGTCCAGTTGTGTAACAGCAACTAATTGTTCTAACCATTTTTCTGAGACAACTTCAATATCATTATTCATAAAAAGAACAAATTCCGAATCAACAGAAGCTGCGGCAATATTGTTCATTTCAGAATGGTTAAAAGGCTTGTTATAGTGCATAACTTCAATTCTGTTTTCAGATTGCTCCTCTGTCAAGTACTCCAACAGCTCCGGCTCATCGGAATCGCTATTTATGACTACTATTTCAAAATTTGGATAATTGGTATATTTCCTCACGGAGGTAATACACTTTCTTATTAAAGACAACGCGTTTTTAGTTGGTATTATGATACTTACCTTTGGAAATTCAGAAGGCTCAAATTCAATCTGGTATATCGTAGGGCAAATTTCATAAGAAGTCACCTTGCCTTTTAACTTTCGACGTTTCAGTGCCTCGGCTACTGCCTTTCTTCCAACAGAAGGAGCATTAGGCTTTGCCGCGATACCCATAGCTGCCGAACCTGGAATTGCTCTCCAATGGTATAAAACACGAGGAATATGAACGATTTTATCTCTTGGAACAACTTCTGAAAGTCTCAACGCTAAATCATGGTCCTGAGAGCCATCAAAACCCTTCCGCAAACCTCCGATTTTTTTGAGCACATCTCTTGAATACAC
>CAYVIT010000126.1:0-9075 GCA_964451425.1 uncultured Pirellulales bacterium | reverse complement strand
TGCGGTTCACTATTCTGCTCGTAGTCCGTATTTTCTCTGGGATGAGCGTGTTCGTAAACTTCTTTCAGCTTCCTCGTGGTAAGGTGCGTGTAAACCTGCGTAGTCGACAGCGACTGATGGCCGAGCAATTCCTGGACGCTCCTCAAATCGGCACCATTGTTTAACATATGTGTTGCGAAGCTATGACGCAGGGTATGCGGGCTGATAGCCGGGTCGAGGCCGGCCATCTTAAGATACTTGTCCATCTTGCGGCGGACACTGCGTGTGCTGAGGCGTCCGCCGTGCTTGTTCACGAACAAAACTTTCGAGTCAAAATTACTGTTGCTCTGCGCTCTTTTATTCCTGAACTCAATATAGTGCTGAATAACCTGAAGCGCAGAGGAGCTGATAGGCGCAATTCTTTCCTTCTTGCCTTTGCCCCTGATATGTATGACCTCACCTAAGAAGTCAATATCATCCATATTCAAAGCCACAAGCTCACTAACTCTTATTCCTGTGCTGTAAAGCGTCTCCAGAATAGCTCTATCTCTGGCTCCCAGCCAGTTATTCATCGGCGGGGTTTCGAGCAATTTCTTTACATCTTCATATTCAAGGAACTTCGGCAGTTTCTTTTCCTGCTTCGGTGTTCTAACAACAGCAACCGGATTAGAGCCAAGCCGACTTCTCTTAACCAGGAATTTGTAAAAGCTTCGCAGGGTAGCCAGTTTGCGAGCTACGGTAGCCTTGGAATATTGCTTATCATTTAGAAAAGCCAGATACGCTCTGACCGCATCTGTTTCCACCGCGAGCAATAAGTGGTCGACTCCGACATCAGTCTGAGTCGCTACGGCCGTAGCCGGACCTGCTTCGCCTGATTTAGAATGGGACAAAGAAATCTGTCCATCAGACGACGTCTCACACCCGGAATCACCAATCAAGTACTCACTAAATTGTCTCAGATCGGCTTCATAACACTTGGCCGTATGCTCGGAGAACCGCTTTTCGAAATTCAAGTAATTTAGAAACTCTTGGACAACCGTACTATCTTCCATAATCCACCTGCTTTCAATCTCATGGGCTTCTCCCCGGCGCCGTGTTATCGAAAAAAGTTTTATCAAATTTCCGTGTTACAGCTTACAAACCGGAAGCTCATCCAAACTTCACTTTAAGGCATAGCCTTTATATTCAATCCTCTTCCTAATTCGCGTTAACTTGCGTATCTGTATTTTCCCGTAAAAGCTCATTTGCCTGGCCGATAAGTGACTGCGTCAGCTTAAAACTGAGAACCGCTGCATCAAACCAATCAAAACTCGTACGGACGTCCTTTGCCTGAACAATCAGAGCATCCAGAAGTTCATCTTCACAGCCAGTCTCATAACGAAATATGAACTTCTCTGTCCCCTTATTTAAAACCAGTTGTCGTCCTTTTTTTTCCATCACTACAAGAGTACAGGGGTTTTGCGACTGAAGGGAAGAGACAACCCCAAAATATCAATTCGCCAAATCGCTCGTAAAAACGTCTATATTCTTTATCGGTCGAAAAACAGATAACTTATACATAAACTTGGATTTTCTTCATCAAAAGCGATAAATTCAATCATTTGGCAAAGCCACAACGTTTTTATCGGCCAATAAGACCTCTGTCTTTACAAATTGAATGCGAATTCGGCAAATTGGCCACAAATTTATTAATCTATGTTTATTTGCCTTCGAATTGACTTGAAGAAAGTTACTCCATCCTTCTCGAAGGAGTTAATAACCCCCTGCTTTTGGAGAGCAGTTACGTATTTTAACGCTTCGTTGCGGTGGATGCCCAGGCCTGAGCATATATCATTTATTGAGCAAGGCCTGCGTTTCAGCATTGATAATACATCTTCGGCCTTACTTTCGATATGCTCACCGTAGCGGGCCGGGGGAAAATCAGCGACAACTTCGCAATTTCCCCCAAAATTTGTGGCTATAGCCTCCAGTTTTTCGATATCTACTTTTTTGATATCGGCCTGTGCCGTAGGTCGAACAGCCGTATTGAGATGGACCTTATCCGGCCTAATGCGCTCTACAGCTTTCTTAATTTCGCCGATTTGCCTGGCATCGGTATTCAGTCCTTCGACGAGAAAAACCTCAAGCCATATTTGCCCGGCAAACTCATTCCTAAAGTCACATAACCCTGAAATCAGGTTTTCAATAAGGATGTCCTTATGCGGACAATTTACTTGCTCGAAGGCCCGTTTATCACCGGCATCCAAAGAAGGCAGTACCACATCGGCTTTGGCACAGTCTGCTCGCACATCCGGTCTGAATAAAAGTGTGCCGTTGGTTAAAACAGCCACAGGAATGTCGGTAATCTCTTTTATGCCGTCTATAATTTCGCCAATGTGTGAATTCAGTGTCGGCTCGCCGGAGCCGCCAATGGTAATAAAATCGGCCCGCAGGCCGCGGGCTAACTTTTGCCTCAATTCTGCTAAAACCGCTTGAGCAGAGACATAGCCGGCGCGCTCTGTTGTCTTCCTGGTAGTCTTACCAAGCTGACAATAAACACAATCCAGTGTGCAGACCTTAAAGGGGACAATATCAACACCGAGGCTTAGCCCCAGCCTTCGCGAAGGCACCGGGCCGTATAAATATCTCATCTGCTCAACCACTTTTCTTACCGCGTACAATCTCGAAAATTTGCCTGAACACTGTTAATAAGTCCTCAAGCCAATCTATCGGCATAATGCTGGCGGCGTCTGATTTTGCCTTTTCCGGCTCGGTATGGACCTCGATGAACAGGCCGTTCGCACCGGCGGCAATCGCGGCTTTGGCAAGTATAGGAGCCATTTCCGGCCTGCCGGCACTTGCATCACCAAGACCTCCGGGCTGCTGGGTACTGTGCGTCGCATCAAAAACAACCGGACAGCCCAGCCTCTTCATAATCTCGATGCTCGTCATATCGTTGACGAGCCGATTGTACCCAAAAAACGTACCGCGTTCGGTAAGAACAATTTTTTCGTTGTTACAGGCACGAATCTTTTCGACCACATTTTTCATCTCTTCCGGCGAGAGAAACTGGCCCTTCTTGATATTGACAGGTTTGCCCGTTCGTGCACAGGCACAAAGCAGGTCGGTCTGCCTGCACAGGAAAGCGGGAACCTGCAGGCAATCGACAACTTCGCCTGCAATGGCAGCCTGAGCCGGCTCGTGCACGTCTGTCATAACAGGCAGGCCGGTGCCTTCACGCACCGCCGCGAGAATATCCAAACCCTTCTCCAGGCCCGGGCCGCGAAAACTGTGCAGGCTGGAGCGATTTGCTTTGTCGAAACTGGCCTTGAAAATTATTCCTACGTTGCTCTTTGCACTAATATCGACAAGTCTATTGGCGATATCCAGGCAAAGGCTTTTGCTCTCAATAACGCAAGGCCCTGCCATTACAAACAAAGGTGCATCCAATCCAATCTCTACACCACCAATATTAAAATTTGCCTTATTCATATCTCATTCTAAAGTGCCTAAAGTGAACTAAAGTGCCTAAAGTGAGCTAAAATCATAGCAACACAACGAAACCTGACTGACTTGACTTTAGGCATTTTAGACACTCCAAATTTTAGGCACTTTGAATTATCCTATCGCTCTGATAATTCTCGTTCTTATACCGGCCGGCTTAGCTCCTTCCGGCACCATCACATTGACCGCCTGAGGTATAACTTTGATTTGTATTGGCAAAGCCGGCCCAGGGTCACCGTCAATTTCAGTTTGTATATCGGGAATCTGCGAGCTTATAGCGATGCTTTTACCCTGACGGTATATAACATCGCGACTTGCTGCGTGCTGTTTCAGAATTGTCATCACCGAGTGCTTTACCAAATGCACGCGAGACGCACATTTATAAATACACACATCCAGTAAGCCATCACCAAAATCGGCATAGTGCAATACCTGAAGCCCCACTGCGTACCTTGAAATATTTCCAACAAAAACCAGTCCTCTGCCATCGAAAATATCTTCGCCCTCTACTTCTACCTTCATCGGTGCAAACTTATAAGTCCAGAATGTACGCCAAATCGGCCAAAAGTAATCAAAGTGGTTTATATGTCCGTCTCGCTGCTCGCTGACGCATTTGACTATCTGGCCGTCGAAGCCAAAACCAACAATAGAAGTAAAACATTTTCCATTCACACTTCCCAGGTCCAGTGGGCGAATATAGCCTGCCTCAAACGTACTTAATATTGTCTTTAGCTTTTCATCAAATCCTAATTCATTTGCCAGCAGATTTTCTGTCCCGCCGGGAACTATCAGCAGCGGCTTGTCACTGCCCTCCAGGCCATGTGCCACCTCCCTAACGGTACCGTCACCACCGACAACAACAACCATAGCACAATCATAGTCGACGGCCGCATCGGTAGCCAGGTCACAGGCATTATCCAAAGAGGTTGTCAAACTGGCCCTGACCTCGAATCCCCTTTTGACAAGGTATTGCTCAAAGCGCCGGCTGGACAACTTGCTGCTGCTGGCACCGGACTTGGGATTTACAATATAAGCAATATAACCATCATCTGGTTTCATAACAGTGCGTAAGTGCACAAGTCATAAGTGCACAAGTTCTTATAGAGACTTATAGAATTTCCACAATAGCCTGCCGACCTCTTGAGCTAAATCTTCTAATTTTCCATACTGCTCAACGCTAAAGTATTTCAATCTTGAAGAAAAATCTAATAAATATTTCACTTCTGCCAAAGACCCCAAAGCTACATTCACAAATTGCCTCAATTCTTTTCTACCTTGTCTCCCATATCCTTCAACGATATTAGTAGGAACAGACAAAACTGCCCTTCTCAACTGAGAAGTAATTCCATAAAGCTCTTCTTTAGGAAAATTTTTCGTTGCTATATAAACCTGATAAGCTAACTCATCCGCCTTATGCCAAACTGTCAATTTTTTATATCCGATCTTATCCATTTCTGCTTCTCCTTCCCTGCGCTCTTATGCTCTTGTGCTCCTGTGCTCTTATGCTCTTGTGCTCTTACTTAGTTTTTGCCAAGCTGACGAAGCTTCTGCTGCATCAAACACGCATAACTTTCGATGATGTTCGGCAAATCAGACAAGCCTAATTTATTCTGAACATCGGCGATACTTTCTCCACTAGGCCCTTCTATCTCGACAAAACTACCTAATAATGGCAACTCATCTATACAAATAACACAATTGCCGAGCTGCCAAACTCGACGTTTCTTTTCAAAAACCAACGCCTTCTCATAACCCAGCGCCGAAAGCAGCTTCTCCGCCGAATCGCCGTCTGAAATTTCAGTTTCTATCTCTTCCCTTTTCTTGAAATCATCTTTTTCCTTTGGGCCTTTATACGTCAAAAATGCCTTTTCTTTTTGCCCTGTTCTCTGCTGCCGCAAACGAAGCGCCCGGTCGCTGTTTTTCAAAGCGGCTTCACCGTTATCAAAATACATGTCGGTCTGCAATTGCTCTTCAACAAATTCGGCGCCGACTTCAGCTAATCCGCCTTCCACTTCTTTAAGCGAGTTAACCTTTAGCTTTGCTTCTATTTCGGTATGCATTTGTTTACTGACAGGATTAAGTAATTATGCTTACTATTCTTGGCTTGGCAACGATAATCTTCCTGGCCGACTTGCCGCCCATAGCGGCTTTTACCTTGGCGCTGCTTAACGCCTCGCCCTCAATCTGCTTTTCATCCGCATCGGCGGAAACAACAATTCTGTCTTTTATTTTGCCGTTGACCTGCACGGCCAATTCAATTTCTTTTTCCTTAATAAGCTCCCTGTCATATTCAGGCCAGGGCACATAGGCCAAGCTATCTTTATGTCCCAATTTCTCCCACAGCTCCTCGGCAATATGAGGTGCGAACGGAGCAAGAATCAGAATGAATTTCTCAACGACCGATTTTGGCCTTACCCCTTGCTTGCCAAGGTGATTTACAAAAATCATCATCTGGCTGATGGCGGTATTGAAACCAAAACTTTCGATGTCATCGCCGACCTTCTTTATCGTCTGATGCAGCAACCTCAGTGTTGCCTCATCCGGCTGCGCTTCTTTCACTGTATCGCTGAGCCGCTCTGTATCTTCATCAACAATCATTCGCCAGGCCTTCTGTAAAAACCGATGGACTCCTTCCACGCCCTGCATACTCCAGGGCTTGATTGCTTCCAATGGGCCCATAAACATTTCATAAAGCCGCATCGAATCGGCGCCATAATCAGCGACGACCTTGTCGGGATTGATTACATTGCCGCGGGACTTGCTCATCTTCTGGCCGTCTTCACCCAGAATCATTCCCTGATTGACAAGCTTCTTGAACGGCTCTTTAGTGCTGACGTAGCCAAGGTCGTAGAGCAGCTTGTGCCAGAACCGCGAATATAATAAATGCAGCACGGCGTGTTCGGCACCGCCGATATACAAATCCACCGGCATCCAGTATTTCTCCTTCTCGGGGTCCCAGCTCTGTTGATTATTGTCAGGGTCAAGGTATCGCAAATAATACCAGCAGCTGCCCGCCCACTGGGGCATGGTGTTCGTTTCGCGCTTTGCCTTCGAACCGTCGGGCAGCTCAACATTTATCCAATCATCAATATTGGCTAACGGGGATTCGCCTGTCCCTGCAGGTTTGTAGTTCTTAACTACAGGTAGCTCCAGGGGCAAATCTTCTTCCGAAAGGCCGGCAACACCGCCGTCTCCCGTATGCAAAATCGGGAAAGGCTCACCCCAGTAACGCTGCCTGCTGAAAAGCCAGTCACGCAGCTTATAATTCACAGCTCCTTGACCAAGCCCTTTTTCCGCCAGCCAGTTTGTAATCTGCTCCTTAAATTCAGTTGTTGTTAGACCGTCAAACCGCCCGCTGTTAATCACCCTGCCGTCACCTACAAAACACAACTCACCTTTCCTAACCTGCTCGGCTTGTTCACTATCGTGTGGTTCAACAACCGGAATAATAGGCAAGTTGAATTTTGTTGCGAACTCAAAGTCCCTTTCGTCGTGGGCAGGCACGGCCATAATCGCACCGGTACCGTAGCTAATCAGGACGTAATCGCTAATCCAGATTGGTATCTTTTCATTATTTACCGGATTTATTGCGTTTGCACCAAGCGGCTCGCCGGTCTTTTCTTTGGCCAAATCGGTCCTGTCCAAATCGCTCTTACGGGCGGCCTCTTCACGATACTTTTGAACAGCTCTCTTTCTTTCCTTACTTGTAATTTTATCTACAAGCGGATGCTCCGGCGCCAATACCATATACGTAGCGCCAAACAAGGTATCCGGCCGGGTAGTAAATACGCGAATGGTTTCATCAAAACCATCCACCTTGAAATCAACATCCGCCCCGACACTTTTACCTATCCAGTCGACCTGTAGTTTCTTTATCGACTGCGGCCAATCCACCTCGTCCAAATCGCTAAGCAATCGTTCAGCGTATTTTGTTATTCGCAGCATCCACTGGCGCATCGGCTTTCTGATTACCGGATGGCCTCCGCGTTCACTAAGACCGCCGATGACCTCTTCATTGGCCAGAACCGTCCCGAGTTCCGGGCACCAGTTGACGGCTACCTCGGCTTCATAAGCTAATCGATGCTCATCTATATACCTTTGCTTCTCGGCCTCATTTAACCCATCGGGAATTGGCAGTTGTTCAATCGGCTTGGCCTTTTGTTCGGTTTCATCGAAGTAACTGTTGAAAAACTTCAGAAATATCCACTGTGTCCACTTGTAGTAATTCGGGTCGGTCGTATTGACTTCACGGTCCCAGTCATAACTAAAGCCGAACGATTTGATTTGCTTTCGGATGTTATCAACATTTTGTTGTGTTGTTGTTTTTGGGTCTGTGCCGGTCTGTACGGCATACTGCTCCGCAGGCAGGCCGAATGCATCCCAGCCCATAGGATGCAGAACATTGAAGCCTTTCATTCGTTTGTAACGGGCGACCATATCGCTCGCGGTATAACCTTCCGGATGACCAACGTGCAGGCCGGCGGCACTGGGGTAGGGAAACATATCCAGCACATAGTATTTAGGCCTGGAATCATCGCAGTCTTTTGCTTTGAACCTCTTTGTCTCTTCCCAGTACTGCTGCCATTTCTTCTCTATAGCATTGAAATCGTAGCCAGCCTTTTTCGCGTTCATCCGTCGTTTACCATATTATTTCAGTCGTTCTATAAGTTTTCGTCACACGATAAAACAAATATCCAAAAAAATCCACTAAAATCCGCGTTTTGAGTATTGAAAGAGTCAATAAAACAATTAGAGGCCGTGAAGGGAAAAGACACTCGCTTTGACCGCTCCTATTGTAGCTTCTATCGCATGTGTAACAGTATCGCGCTGTTGGGCACTTACAGGCAATGGTTCATCCCGCAATCCGCCGTGCTGCTTTATTCCATTAGAGCCAACATTGGAATTTACAGGCCCCTCACTGTCGGCACCACACAAAATACACCAGGCAAGGGCCCAGGCCCTTACGGTATTATCGATATTATATCCGCCGCCACCAGTTGCAAGGATGGGCTTATTAAGACTTAACAGATAGTTTATGATGTCAACATAAACATTATTAGTCAAATACAGATGCGCCAGAGGGTCCCCTGCAAGAGCATCAGCCCCCAATTGAAAAACTATCACGTCGGGATTGAAAGCACCGATTAACGGCCGAGCGACACTTACAAACACCTTCATATACGCCTCGTCGTATGTACCAATCGGAAGAGGAACGTTTACACAGTAGCCTTTTCCTGGCCCAGAGCCGATTTCATCCTCGAATCCCGTCCCGGGAAATAGCAGCTTTGGATTCTCGTGCAGCGATATGGTCATCACATCGCGCCTATCGTAAAACGCATACGCAACACCATCGCCGTGATGAACATCCACATCAAGATATAAAATCCGCTTGCCGGCTTCAGCCAATATAATACAGGCCAGAGCCATGTCATTGATATAGCAGAAGCCGGATGCGCGTTCGGGGCCTGCGTGATGAAATCCGCCTGATGGATTAAATGCCACATCGGCTGTACCCGCAAGAATCCGCTCCGCCGCGACCAGTGTCCCTCCAGCGGCCAGAACTGCATAGTCATACAATCTCTCGAAGATAGGGCAATCCCCCGTGCCGAGTCC
>CAYVIT010000125.1:0-9093 GCA_964451425.1 uncultured Pirellulales bacterium | reverse complement strand
CTGGGCTCTATAATAGTTAGAGAAAATCCGTCGCCGTCGGTGATTGGATACCAGCTTTCATTGTACTCGAACTCAACAATGGTTCCATTCCAGAAATCTATTAGCTTGATTTTTTCGCCGGTGTTGCTAAGGTTGTTTTGTATGTTATCTTTATATTCGCCGGCAATCCTGTCAGACAGACCTGTACCATAACGTGACTCGAAAGCGGCCTTGTCCCTGACTACGAGGACATACTCATCGGGGGCAAGGCTGATAACATCGCTGTCGTTAAAATCAAATGTAATGCCATCGACGAACGAAACGTAGGTCAAGTCGAGTGTTTCCTGCCCGATATTTTTCAATTCAATAAATTCATAGTCGTCATTGTTATAGGTGACGCCCGGCGGCGGCGCCACCGGATTATACATTACTTCAGTGATGCGCAAACTGTCAATAACAGGCGATGACAGCGGAGTGCCCGCTATAAATTGAATATAGTTGGACCAGTGGCTCCATCGGCCTGTATTATCCTTCATTCGCACCCTTACGCGATATGCATGGCCAACTTTAACCATACTTGCGGGAATGGTGATGGTACTGTTAAAGTCTGAAATCTGCCCACTGTCCCAGAGTGTTTCGATTTCATATTTCCTGCGCTTTGTTGGGTCAAAAGCCGGACAGGTTTCGTCGGTTACCTCGGCAATGCGCCATTTCATAGCCGCGAAAGTGCCGCTGCCCTGCGGGTCATTGAACGCGCTCGTCTGAAACATCAGAGCGTTGCTGGGGAAACCGGCCGGGCCGATTGAAGTCACCGTGGGTGTGTACGGTATGCTGGAATCCTCAAAGTAAGTATCAAAAGCCCGGTAGGTTGTTGGAAGGACATAGGTCTTCATTATTTGTACCATCCCTGTGAAGTCCTTGGTCGCGGCCTGTTTGTAGAACCGGCCTTGGCCGGCCTTGCTGAGATTGACATAGTGCGGATAACCCGTATTTATCATCAGCGGGTTGTAATCCCACATAGCCCGGTCCGCATCAACGATTGAGGGTCCGCCGGCGGGATCGTATATAATCGCTGCGAGATCATCAAGCAGCTTGTTCATCTGCTCGGAGTTGTAGAGCAGGTCGTGAAATTCGCGGAGGCGATTATGATATTCCAGATAAATGGACGAATGCGAGAATATCGCACCCTCATTCATGAAGGTGTCTATTCCATTGCCAAACATGTTATTGGCCCAGGTAAGGTCGACATCCCAGGGCAGCATATACCAGATGTTAGTTTCTGGATTGAGATAGAAGAACCAGTTTTTACCATAGGCGATGTCGCCGTGGTGTATGCCCTCGACAACGGCGCGGTAGCCATAATAGCTCTCCAGGTCGACGTTATCCCGCCACCACTGCTCGGTCGGGTCGGGGTCATAGTAGTAGCCCGATTTGAACGCGTCGAGGTCGGACTTGTCGGTTACAGAGTATGCTCCCTGGTTGTTCAGCTCTCCATTATAACTTTCGATTTTGTATAAATTACCGTCTGGCAGATTATGCTCGTCAAGAAACCGGCCATCCATCTGCTCAATAACCATGTAAAGACCCCAGAAGTCGCCGTCGTATTGTGTCGGGCCGGATTCGCCTGCTTCGTCAATTATACGGTAATGTACCCAGTGCGTCTTGGGCGCCTCTACACCCATAAGGTTGAAGGGCAAAAATGAAGCGGCCTCGAACATGCCCTGCTCTCCGCGATGCAGATAGTCACCTTGCTGGATGCACGCTGAGAAGTTGAGCTTGTCCCAGGTGATGTTATACTTTTTGCCGTAGTCGTCGCGGGCCTGGAAGTAGTTACCACGATTGAAGTCGAACTTCCACATATTCTTGCCCATGGCGTATCGCCAACAACCGCCCCTTGCCCGGTAACGGATATGGTCGTAAACATCGCCGTCGTAAATCAGTGTCCCGTTCCATTTATAAAGGTCACCCCAGTATTGGTCGATCCAGGTGGCGTGTTCGACCGAATCCTTCTTGCTGATAAGATGATAAACAGGTATTTTTGTCAGGACGTCGGGGCTGTAATAAACAACCTGGTTCTGAGCAGGGTCTGAACTGGCGGGATTTATCGCGCCGCCCCAACCCGGCACTCCGTCGTAGACAAAGTAAGCGAAGTTCGGCTGGGGGTCGTGAGCGTATGGGCCGGTGATACTTAGGCCTGTGTTATCCGTTGCTGTGATACGGTATCGCACCAGCAGGCGGTTGGTATGAAGCGAACCGGGAATCACGACAGTGTAAATGCTGTCGCTGGCTTTTTCATCGCCTGCCGTGCCGTCGTCGGTCATCGGCAGACTGGTCCAGTTGGTTTCGTATTCCGGGTCAGTGATCTCAATGTAACTACCCGGATAAACAAGCTGGTAGGACAGAATGACAGACTGGACACCGTCGGGATCGGTCACTTTTACCGTTATCTCGACGTCTTCACTGCTTGCGGGCTGCTTGGGGTCGTGTTCGACCTGCCTCATCTGTGGCGGGATATTAGTACTGTAAGTAGTATTTCTTTTGCCCGGCGTTGGGCCTGTTGTGGTTGATGTGGGAACATTCTTTAATTGAACGTCGAGAAAGCAATCCGAAGATTCAGTTAAAGAGGAATTGAACAGTTGAATAGCTAATACATTAGTGCCGGACTCGAGGTAGCCGGAAGGCGGGGGCAGGTAGAACTCGTTCCAAGTGAAGTCTTCCCGGGCGCTGCTGGCAGTAGCGTTGTACGGCAGCTCTTCGCCGGACATATTGTCTCCCTTCACAAACGTGCCGTTAATCCAGGCGTTGAAGCCGTCGTCATAAACGAATTCGAGTCTGAGGTTGCTAATAGCAGACGGGTCGCTGACATCGAACTCCTTGCGTAGAAAAACCGAGGTATAATTGTTACGCATATCATCCAAACGGGTTGTGATGAAGTCTTCACCATAGCCGATAAATAAATCACCTGTGGGCCAGGACGAGTCGGTAAAATCGATCTCTCGCCAGGCTGAAGTTGGCTCTGATGCTTCGGAGTTCCCCTTGAGGTATCGCCAGGTAGCCCCTGGGTATACAATTGTTGTTGGTGGAGCAATCGCCTCCGGCTCGCTCGGACGCCAACTGCCGCCAAGGTCATTGTCCAAAACAGGATTGGCCAGTTCTATCGAATTACTGGGTGGGTCGCCTACGATAGGCCAGGGAAAGCGGCGCCTGTAATCGACTATGTCTATCCTGAAGCCTTGTTCGTTGAGCAGCTCAATCGCTTCTCCGTCATTTTCCAGCCTGCCCGTAAATGGGCCGAAGATAAGATTTGATGGCGTGCCGAATTTGGCCTGAATTGTAGCCGGGTCCTGTGCTACAACAATATAACCGCCGACCGGTAGAATCGTGTCAGGTGGAAACTCGTACGAGATGCCTTCAGAAAAATACCAGCCCGAAATATCAGCATCCATTGTCCCTATGTTGTGAAGCTCGACAAATTCAGAAAGCTCCGTCTTGACGGCGGGGTCGTAGTGAATCTCGTTGATTACCACCATGGAGCCTTTATGCCAGTTTCCTGCTAACAGTGCGAAGTCAGCCATATTTACACCGTTGACTCCGTCAAAGTCGGCAGTGCAATCAAAGACGAGACAGCCCGGATTCAGCCACTGCCAGGCTAAAATCCGCAGGTCTTTGCTATCTACCCTTTGGTCATCATTCAAATCGCCTAAAAGTTGAGACTTGGCACCGGTCGAATCCGCGAAGAATGCTATCAATAATAGCGATAGCAAAGCGATATTCATAGTTCTGAGCATCTTCTCTACCCTTTCCTCATAGATGTCTTACCCCACTGGCCAAAGTTGTATATTTGAAAATATGGGCTTAAAGGTCATAATTACGGCTTTTTTTACTTTGTTTATTCTAACATAAATGAGTACTTAAATCAATGCTTTCTTTGCTCAGACATAGCGGCATTTTAAGTGCAGCCCCGAATACGAGATTGTATGGTTTTATCTCCTGCAGTAAGACACAAAGGGACAAATGCCGGCTTGATGTGTATTCAGTGTTAGTTTGGACTATAAAACACACGGAATTGCAGGAGACCGCCGCTATGACTCGCAGAGCTATTAAGGACCTTCGATGTGAAGCGACCGGAATATGGGTATAGTGAATCCGTGCTGATTTATGGGAATGTTCTTTTCTGTTGTCCGGGTGGCGAAAGTGGATACATAGTAGATGGATAAGAGATGCCACAGTCAGGCTCGGCCTGCTATGAATAATATGAGCTTCGAGTCCCAGGCAGAAAAAGATAGTACAGTTCCGGGACAGTCGGGCAAACTCACTTCCCCAATCTATTTGTATGTAAGCACGTAAAAAAAGTGAACGGAGAGGGCGGGATTCGAACCCGCGGTACCCGCAAAGGGCACACCGGTTTTCGAAACCGGCTCGATCAGCCACTCCGACACCTCTCCGTGTCAGCAACTATAACCTATACATTCGACTCGATAAAATTGCAAGGGAATTCGGCCCGATATAAGAGTCGAGAGACGAAGGTAGTTCCAATCACTAATCATATTTTTGTGATATTGTTATATTTAGACAAAAATGTTGAAACAATAGAAGCATTTATCTAAAATTCAGTAGCTCGTTGTACAAGTTTTAGTTTTAAAGATTTTTAGGAATTCAGAGATGTATATCATACCGGCAATTGACCTGATAGGAGGTAAATGCGTTAGACTTATTCAGGGGCAATACGACCGTCAGATAACCTACGAGAACGACCCTGTCAAGAAGGCACAGGAATTTAGCCGGGCTGGGGCGGAATGGCTGCATATCGTCGATTTGGATGGCGCCAAAGTCGGTAAGCCGTGTAATACCGATACAATATTAGCCATAGCGGCTCTTGAAAAATTCAAAATCGAGGTCGGCGGGGGAATCAGGGACGAAGCCTCCATAGAACAATTGCTCGATATTGGTGTAGAACGGGTGATAATCGGCACAAAAGCAGTGAGTGATTTTGAGTGGTTCAGCGAGATGGCCGAAAAGTTCAGGGCCAGAATTGTGCTCGGCCTTGATGCCAGAGGCTCGAAGGTCGCCACTCACGGCTGGACGCAGGATAGCCCACAAAGCCTGTTGGAGTTTGCGACCGAGGCGGCTAAACTGCCCTTGGCGGCGATAATATATACAGATATTTCCAAAGATGGCATGATGGCAGGGCCAAATTTTGAAGGGACAAAGGCGCTGGCCGAGGCCGTAGCCGTAGGCGTTGTTGCTTCGGGCGGCATCAGCAAGATAGCCGATATTAAAAAGCTGGCCGAATCGAGGGTTGTAGCGGCAATAATCGGCAGAAGTCTATACGAAGGTACACTCAATCTTTCCGACGCAATAGAAGCGACAAAGTAATAATGTTAGAATGCTTGGAATGTACTTTTGCTTGGTGTTCCAGAATATGTCACTGGGCCTGTTCAAGTTACGGGCGAAAAATTGGGACGGGTTGTTCGTGGCTCTCGAAAAATATCGGTCCATTTGCCTGTCACGATGGCTACGCCCAAGCTCGGTGTGGTTCCCGGATGTCGTTGAACATGGCAGGAACGAGGATAACACCCTAATAAGCCGGGCTCCCTTTAGCAGGTGGTTGTGATATTGACCGAGAAATATTTTGCGGGACAGGAGTAGTTTTGAAAGATCGAAATTCGAAAACTCCGGAGTTCTTACCAGACCATTGTTACCCCGTGTCGCTCTGGAAATCCGAAATTCGAAAATTGGTTTCCAGCCAAAATCCTGGTGATTTGATTCAAACCTGCGTTTTTTTCCTTATATTCTTTATCTTCGTTTGGCTGTGGATCGACCCGAAGATTATCTACCATGGGCACGGGCAGTCTGTAATATATCCAATATGCACTTCCAGGATAAATACCTTTACGGGCTACCCGGCTTTTCCGGGCAAAACGACAATGTACGTGGCGGCAAGATTGTCCCATTACTACTATTTTTCCTGGGCGGGTGCTCTGATCATTACTGTAATTGCCTGGCTGCTGTGTGTAGGTACTGACAAGTTCATCACAACTGTAAGTGGCGGCAGGCTGCGATGGCTGCGATTCATACCGGCCATTTTTTTGTTGGCGCAGCATAGTCGATATTACCCCTTTTTGTTGGCCGAGAATTTGGCTCTATTGATCGCATTGTTTTTTCTATATCTTTACATTCGCATGCCGTTGCAGGCCGGCGGCTTCCGGCTCGTTGTCTTCATGGTCTTTTCTGCCGTAATATATGCGGCAGCCGTCCAGTTATTTCTGGTTTTTGTGCTGCTTGCCGGAATTTTCGAGATTTTTAACAACCGGCGTTGGCTTGTTGGCTTTTCTGTTTTCTTTTCGGTTTTACTAATCCCTTACCTTACAAATACATTTGTTTTCGATTTGAACCTCAGTGAAGCTTATCACCGCTTATGGCCTTTTCCTTTGCAATTAACTTTGAAGGAAAAAATTCTTGCATACAGCTTTTTTTCCTTCTTTCCCATCGCTGGATTCGGCTGTGGGATTTGGCGGTTTTTTGCCGAGAAGCACAAACCTAAAAAAAGCAGGTCCGGAAAAAAACGCAAGTTTTCAAAGTCTTATCGGGGCTCTCGAACACCCTTTTCTATAGTTGCTGCGATGCGCCAAAGCAAAATCAAATGGTTCCTGGAAACTTTGGCTTTGTTTGCAGTAACATCTGGAGTCGTATGGCTCACCTATGACCCTATTGCCCGCCAGAATCAGCGTATAGACTACTTTGCCAGTCATAAAATGTGGGACGAGCTGCTGCAGCAGTCACGCAAATCCTTCGTGCAAAGCTACGACATGTTTATCTGTCATGATGTAAACAGGGCGCTCTATCACACCGGTCGCCTGCTGGAAGATATGTTCTCATATCCTCAGCACTATGCCGGTTTGCTGCTCACCCAAAACAAACGTTTTCCTAAGGAGCTGTTGGTGCAGATGTGGGTCAAGAGCAGTAACACCCTCTATGAGCTGGGACTCATCAACGAAGCGGAAAACGCCAGTTATGAAGCATTGTCGACTTTGGGTTACTATCCGGAGGGACTGCAGCGGCTGGCACTGATAAATATTATCAAGGGTCAGACGGATGCTGCACGCACCTTCCTGTATGCACTGAGCAAGGATTTTATATACGAAGACACAGCAAAACAGTATCTGCAGCGGCTTGAGACCGACCCTCTTTTGTCTACGGATGACCAAATTCAGCGCCTACGCTCCTTTATGCTTGTCGAAGACAGTATCAAAAAAACTACACCGAAGGATTTGCTGGAGAAAAACAAACACAATCGTATGGCGTTCGAGTACCTGATGGCTTTTCTTTTATTAACCGGCCAGCATAACGCGGTCGCCAACAGCATAGGATATCTGGATAACTTTGACTACCCTCAGGGCCGGATACCCCGGCATTTAGAGGAGGCCCTCTTGCTCTATATGGCAATGAGTGGTAAGAAAGCAGACACGTACGGACGCCGGATAAATGCCGTCACGATTAGCAGGTTCCAAAAGTTTATGCAGCTCTTTCAGCGTTATAAACTCGAATTGCAAAATCCTGCAAAAGCACTGGAAAAAGAATTCGGCGACACTTACTATTATTTTTATTTATTTTTATTAGACAGGTCGGAATTAGAAGTATGAAAAACCGCCTCTTTTACCTGTTCACAATGATTTTATTGAGTGCACTTTTGATTGGTTTATCGTATTGCACTTCAAGTAATAGCAGGATTGTCATTGAAGAATATAATTCTGTGGACCGTCCTGCCGGGATTCACCCTGACTATACCAATACTGTCATTGCACCGAACATCGCGCCGTTAAACTTCCTTATCCGGGAGAAGGGCACTAAGTACTTTGTCAGGATTTATTCAGAGCAGGGCGATGGCATCGACATTTACAGTCGAAGACCATCTATTGAAATTCCAATCCGGCGCTGGAGAAAGCTGCTGAGTATCAACCAGGGCCGGAAGCTCTTTTTTGATATTTACGTCGGCGATGAAAAGAATCAATGGAACAAATTTCAGACCCTTACCAACACCATCGCAAGTGTCGGGCTTGATAGGTACTTGATGTATCGGAAAATCAGTATTTGTGTGCAGTGGAAGGATATGGGTATTTATCAGCGCGACCTGGAGAGCTATCGTGAATCAATCGTGTTACACAACAGTTCGTTTGGTGGCGGTTGCGTCCATTGTCACAGCTTACTCAATAACAGCCCGGATAATATGTTAATGCAGGTACGCTCTACTGATTACGGTACTCCAATGCTCCTGGTTCAAAACAGCAGAGTTACCGCTGTAAAAACTCAAACGACAGTTACACCCGGAAAAGTCGGCTTTACTTCCTGGCACCCGAACGGTAACGTGATTGCCTTTTCCATCAATAAATATCGTATGCTGTATCACTCGACTGGCCAGGAATTTCGGGACGTCTTTGACAACGCCGCCGATTTGGCTTTGTACCTTGTCGATTCCAGGCAAGTCATCAGTACGGGCAGCATTACCAGGCCGGACCGTATGGAAACCTTTCCGGAATGGTCCCGGGATGGGAGATACCTATATTTCTGCAGCGCACCACAACTGCCCGATAAGCGGTATAATGAAGTACTCTGTGACCTGATGAGAATAAGTTATGATTGTAAAACCAGAAAATGGGGTACGCTGGAAACTGTCCTTTCCGCTCAGCAGGTAAATGGCAGCATCACACAGCCGAGGTTTTCACCCGATGGGCGGTTTCTTTTATTTAACGTTTCTGAATACAGCGACTTTCCAATTCACCAGGCCAAAAGCGATTTGTACCTGATGGATACTGTTACCGGCCGATACCACAGGTTGTCCATAAGCAGCGCTCGTTGTGATACATGGCATAGTTGGTCAAGTAACGGCCGGTGGATTGCTTTTAGCAGCAAAAGGCTTGATGGCCGCTTCGCCCGGCCTTTCTTCAGTTATGTTGACCGGACCGGCAAAGTGTACAAACCATTTGTCCTGCCGCAGAGAGACCCGGCCTTCTATGATTCTTTAGTCAGAGTTTATAACATGCCTGAGCTCATCAGAACCAAAATCCCGATAAAAACGAAACAACTAAGCAAAGCTATTTTCGGCTATAAACACGC
>CAYVIT010000124.1:0-9217 GCA_964451425.1 uncultured Pirellulales bacterium | reverse complement strand
ACAACAGGGCCGTTCTCGTAGACTTTCCTCTCCCAGTCAGGCTTGACCGCCGTTTTAATCAAGTGCTCTTCGAGAAATTTCATTTCTACATTAACAACCACCGCTGAAGGCGGCTCTTTTTCCAGAAGTTCCGAAAGGGTCCTTGAGCCAACGGTGTGCGTGATATCACGGTTCCAGGCGGACAGCCTGTCCCCAATCCGGTACACAATCGAGCCGCACGAAAGCTCAGTATAAATCTCGCTGCCGCCTTCAAGAGCAAATAGGGGGGCTAAGGTAAGTATTTTTTTGGGTTCTTGAGTTTTTTCCGAAATATCCTGCGATATTTTATGCAGTTGAATCGGCACCCAGCCCTCTGGATAAAAGAGAACCATAATTTTATCAACAGGGTATGAGAGGACTACAACAAACACACACACACTTACTACAGCACAGGCTATCTTAAATTGCTTGTTGTCTTTGGCTTTGTCGGCAAGTTGTCTTAGCTGCATCAGTGGATAGGCAAGACTGATTAAAATAAAAGGTACCGGCATCGCAAGATATTGCTTCCACATTGTCGGTGGAATCAGGGCGATTATGAAAAATGCTGCTGCCAGCAGGGCGGCAAGTAATAGATTTCTCGTATTGGTTTTAATTAACTTCTTCCGCTGCCACACCATCATAAAACAAAGATAAACCGTTAGCACTATAAGCACGAAATAACCCGGCGTCTTAAGTGCACTTAATGTTAGACTAAGTTTACTATGAACCATACCTACTTCGTGCAGCCATTTGCCGTACAGCATAGGTATCCAATAAAGGTTCAAAAAAAATGCCCGTCCTGAGGAAGCCATCACCCAAATAGGCCAGATTAAAACAATACCCGTTGCAGTCAGAAAAAGAAGTAAGGTCTTGATTCTTTGTTTTATCGACTCGGACGGCCGGCTCAGCAATGCCGTGAAAAACAGCATCTGCACCAGAGCCGTCGTTATCCGCATACACGTCGCCAAAGTGAGCAGCCCCCCAATGGCTGCAATGCGCCAGTACTTCGTACTCCGCTTAAAATCGATAGAAATATACAGCCAGAAAGAAAGCATTACACATAAAATTACCACGTCGTGGTTCCAGGCATAGCCGTTGGCATAATCGACAAGAGGATTAAATACATACAAAACGACCCCCGCTGCGCCAGCAAGCTTCCCGCAAATTTTAAACTTGCCGAATATGTGCCGATATATGCCGACGATACAAAGCATCACAAGGATGTCACAGGCCACAGAAACTAATCTGCCAACGAGCAAGTAATGATTGGTATTGAGTATCTTGAATAAGGCTGCGTATAGTAACGGATGGTAGGACAGTTGCGCCACGTAGGAAAAATCCCTGTAAATCATTTTGCCCTGTGCCAGCAGCACTCCTCCGGTGCAGTACATCTGCTCATCCCGCCCGGGGGCCTTCATCATGCTATTTGCAAATATTGCAAATGAAAGAATAATCAGTAGTAAGACAACTAAAATATTAACAGTTTTCGCTGACATCTAACCTGATTCCCTGATTTCCCACAGCCGTTACCATTCAGTTAACTCGCCGAGCAGCTCCTCGGCCAAATCCTTCATCGTTACAATGCCGATGGGCCTTTCTTGCCCCCCGCGACCGGTTCTCGTTACCAAAATGATTCTCCGGTTTTCACGCTGCATTATATTCATCGCCTCAATCACAGTCGTATCGGAATGGAGTTTCCGGATAGAGCTTATAAATTTGTGAAGATTAGTGAATTTCTCTGGCGAGCTTAATACCTTATAAATACTTATAAAGCCTAAGATATTCATGCGCTGCTTATCCGCAACCAGCAAGCGAGTGAACGCACACTTCTTTAACTTGTTCAGCAAGGCCGCATTATCAGAATCCAAGTCGACCATCTCGACTTTGTTAAGAGGTATCATCACTGCTCTTAAGGGAGTATGTGAAATATCAACAAGCCGGTTTATGATGTCTGTCTGCACAGAGCTCAATACCCCTTCTTCCCGAGTCTCTGCTATAATTGCCTGGATATGAGCTTTATGCATAACGCTTGTCATCGTCGCAGCCGGCCTGGGCGACCCGGTTAACCGGGCAAATATACCCGAGACAAATTTAAGCAGCGGCACCAAACCACACCAGCTAAAAAGCTTATGGAATACGAATAAAACAGGTGCAAACAAAGGCATCAGGATGTCGGCACGATAGAAAAAAACATTTTTCGGTATCAATTCGCCAAATACGAATAGGACGGGTGCCGTTATCAGCGTTGCAGAAAGCTCAGCAGTATGTGCAGCTTCAACCTCGCTAATCAATATGCAGGTGACAATACTCGTAATCAGATAGTGTGCCAGGTTTGTGCCAATCAACATCGAAAGAAGAAGCGCGGCACTGTCGTGTACACACTTACCGAGAATGACTGCCGACACTCGCTTTTTTTCAATCCCAAGACGCAGACGAAGCCGGCTCAGCTTGTACATACCTGTTTCGGAGCCGGCAAAAAGGCCGGAGAGAACAACCATAAAGACCGCCAACAGAATTAAACCTGCCCTATATGCCATTTCCGCCAATTCTCTCGAGCGTTAATATGACCGTTTTGATTCTGTGCTTTTGCACACATTCGACTGTAAACTTTAGATTATGCAAATATGCAGTATCGCCGCTCTTCGGTATTTTACCTAAAAGGGCCGTTACCAGACCACCGATAGTGGAAATCCCGGCCTCCTCAGGGTCGATGCCAAATGCCTCGGCCCAGTCGTAAATAGAAATATCACCGGCCAGCCGATATTCAAAAGGCCCTATCAATTCGACAGGCTCAATTCCTTCGGCAGTCTCAATCGGCCCCAGAAGCTCGGCCGCAATATCCTCAAGACGCACCGAACCAGCTATGCCGCCATACTCATCAACCACTACGGCTGTGTCGGTGCCGCTCTTACGAAAATATTCCAGAAGAGATTCAACCGTTTTTTGTTCCGGAACAAAAGGTACTCGCTGAACAATCCTGTCTAATGATACGTCTTTTTCAAGCATCAGTTGACGCAGATGTACAAGCCCGACTATGTTATCTATCGTTCGCACATAAACAGGCAGCTTTGTAAGATTGTTTTTCAGCATCAATTCTTTAGCCGATTGAGCAGAGGCAGTAACACTGCAGGCAGTCATATCAACACGTGGCCGCATAACGTGTCGAACTTTCAAAAAACCAAGCTCGACAATCTCGGTCAAAAGTTTGTTTTCGGCTTTCGTGAGCAGTCCGCGTTTTCGCACTTGTTCAATCAGAGATTTGAATTCGCCTGTACTTATTGGCTTAGCAGGTTGTAACGGCCCCAAAAGAAGCCTAAGAGTCGGCTCTACTATAAAGACTCGAAAGACAAACTGCAGGGGTGCAAAAATTTGCAGGCATAAAACCAGCGGCAGGGCGGTCAAAACACTTACCGATTTTGAATTCCCGTATGCAACTGATTTTGGAACTATTTCACCGAAAAGCAACAGTGCGGCAAAGCTGACGCCGGCGATTAGCGCAGCCGCCCCTGCCCCAACCTCCTGCCCGATTCTAACCGTGAGAACGCTGGCGGAAGCATAGAAAAGAACATTGACGGTCATATTGCCAAACAGCAGACAGCCAAGTAACTGCTTTGGCTTATGGGACAGGCTTCCTGCGAGATGCTGCAGGCGATGATTAGATTTTCGTAACGAAGTAATCTGTCGGCGTGACAAATTAAAAAAGGCGGTCTCCGCACCCGAAAAGAAAGCTGAGCAGCAAAGCAGCACCATCATAACAATAATATGACCAATATTTTGGTAAAATTGATCCACTGTTAGCTGCTACTTTACTGCGGTTTAGGTAGCGTTACTATAAATGTGCTTCCACTGGCAGGTTCGGATTCGACCGAAATGCAGCCTCCGTGAGCTTCTATTATTTTTTTGCAAAAAGCAAGACCGAGTCCGGCACCCGATTGTCGGGATGAACAGTTCCCGTTTGTTTTCGTTGTAAAAAATGTTTCGAATATATTTTCCAGGTCACCTGCTTCAATTCCACAGCCTGTATCCGAAACTTCCACCCGGACTGAATCGGTGCCCTCTTGGGCTGTGATTTTCAGAATACCTCCACGCGGCAGAATCGCATCACGAGAATTAAGAATCAAATTCATTAAAACCTGCTGTATCTGGACAGGCACAGCCCAGACTCTCAATTCCTCTGGTATCCGGATTTCCACCGTTATCCCGTCCTTCTCAAAGTCCCGGCAGAGACACGTAAAAATCTCATCGACCAAGGCAATCAGTCGAGAATACTTTTTCTCCTGCGTCTTACCGTCTGCCATCGCCAGCATACTTTCCATAATCTCCCTGGCCCGCTCGCAGCCTTTGGCCGTTTTCTGAAAGGCCTTTTCTACAAGAGCCTTATCGTCAGGATTCTGTAAGGCAAGAGTCGCATAATTACCAAGCGGAGTCAGTAAATTATTAATTTCATGGGCTATCATATAAGTAATGGTACCAATAGTGGCAAGGTTCTGCAATTGAGCATTCTGGGATTTAAGGGCGTTATTTTGCCGCTGATGATCGGCCAGACGTCTGTGCAAAGAATTCCGTTTATCGATAATGCTTGCCAACTGTAAGCTCCTGCTATAAAATTAAATCTTGAGTCTTGCGTCTTAAGTCTTTAAATATTGTCAACTGGAAACTGTCGGTTTACAAGTATTTATATCGGCCTTTATAGCGTTTTTTCTTGAACAATGACATTCTCGCTTTCACTATCATTCTTGGCGGAACACCCGCTTGCGCGGGTGCAAGCTTGCCCCTGCGCTGGCAGGGGTGAAGCTAAGAATCACAACGACGCAATACGACATACGCAATACGACAGATGAACGAGCAGAGGATTTTAGAAGAGCTTTTAATATTGTTGGAGGCAAACAATGTTAAAATCCGCAACGAGCCGCTCGGCGGAAGCGGTGGGGGGCTTTGCACTGTAAAAGGCGAGCAGATGTTCTTTGTGGATACACAGGCTCCATCAGCGGATATCGCCGTCATTTGTGCAGAAGCGGTCTCAAAAGTAGTGGATGTCGAGAAAGTATATATCAAGCCGGAAGTCAGACAGTTTATCGAAAACCACACCCGTATCGAAAAACAGTAGTGCAAAAGGGCCGCAAAAAATGGCCTTAAAAGACCGGAAATTGATTTGTTGCATCCGAGGCAAAAAAAGAATATCATTCAAAAAATGAATAGGAGTAATCTTCTTATGAGCCGCAAAAAATTAGAAAAAGACTGGGAAAAAACCCCTACAATCCTCGTTGTTGACGACAATCAGGAAAATCTCGAACTCCTGCAGGCATATCTTGAGGATTTTGACTGCCAAACAATCCCTGCAGACGATGGTCTACAGGCTCTGGAGATTATAGCCGACAATACGCCTGATTTGATTTTGCTCGACGTAATGATGCCTAAAATGAGCGGCTTTGAAGTGTGTAAAAGATTGAAAAACGACCCAAAAACAAGTGACATTCCCATTATAATGGTAACCGCTCTTAATGAATTCGGCGACATCGAACGCGGCATTGATTCGGGAACTGACGATTTTATCAGCAAACCCGTCAACAAGCTGGAACTGCTTACACGGGTCAGAACAATGCTGAAATTAAAGCATCTAAGTGACAAGCTCGAACGAACCCTGGCATATCTAAGTGAAATAGAGAAACAGGCACAAACTAAAAAGTAGGATTAAGGACAATATTATGAGCGAGAACAAAAAATTCAAAGGCCCATGGATACAGAGGGCCGCTATTGTATTCCTGGGCCTGATTCTTGGTGTGCTGTTATATTGGCTGCTTGGCTTCATCACAAGGGACATAGGGTCTTTACGCGGGCCGGACTTCTCCAAAGTACAGCAAAAATACGTCGATGCTCAGCTTGCAAAAAAGCAGGAAGACCTGAAAGAAACTGTGGACGGCATCAGAGAAAATATAAGAAACAAACAAGAGCAGCAGTCCATACTAAACAACAGCACAAACAGTTTGCAAAATACAATAAATCAGTTGCTGTCCATCCAAAAGCAAAGCATTGAAAGGAATCTCGATTTTTCCGAGGAAAATCAGCGAAACCTTACTGAAAGCCAGAAAGTCTTTCTCCAGAACCAAACACAGTACCAGTCCCTGAACACGGAAATTGCCGGACAGACCGGCCAACAGCGTCAATTGGAAAAAGAATTGGTCTCTGTCTCCAAACAACTAAGAGCCCAGCGTGACCTTGCAAACACCGAATATAGGGGACTAATGACCAGGCACCGATGGAAACTCGCAGCCTTGAAACTGGCGGTTTTAATACCCATATTCCTGATTACAGCCTGGTTTTTCATAAAAAAACGAACAGGCACATACTGGCCCATAGTCTATGCCGTCTTCATTGCAGCCTTTGTGAGAATATCTCTCGTCGTCCACGAATATTTCCCCAAAAAATATTTCAAATACATAGCGCTATTCGTAATCATAGCCATTGTTCTAAGGCTGTTGGTCTATCTGATAAAAAGGATTGTCTCTCCCAGGAAGGACTGGATACTAAAGCAATACCAGGAAGCATACGATAAAGCCCTCTGCCCAATCTGCAGCAAGCCGATTCGCACCGGATCGCTGCGTTATATGGCAGGGCGTAAAAGTAAGGGCTTCATCCTAATAGGGCAGGGGACCGAAGCTTCTAAACAGCAGCCTTATACCTGCCCCTCCTGTGGCACCGGACTATACGAAAAATGTGATAAATGCAGTGACATTCGCCACTCGCTGCTGCCCTTCTGCGAACATTGCGGAAGCGAAAAAACGGATTGGTAACCATCTCAGCAACTGTTACTTCCGAGTGATGTGAAGGACCTAACTGACCGCTGTGATAATATTCAATACCAAATCCCCGATGTTGTCGTCCAGTAATCTATAAACCTCGTTATCCCCGTAGGCTATACTCTAAATTACTCACGGCAGGGGGGTATAAAAATCCGATAATTGACTTCTAAAATCGTAACAATCCCTACATCACACACAATCGCCACATAACCCGTTCAAAATAAAAATCCAGGCTGCCAATTGCCAAAACAAGGATTAATAAAGGTGTCTATGTAGTCGATATCTTTAACGTAAAGAAAATAAGAAATAAATTCGCGTCTCGTGAATCTAATCCTGCGAGCGAGCACAAGATATTATAGACGAGAAACAGGCTTATGAGTGCATTACTCGAAATACTCGGCAGGGGGATTACTATCAATACGGCCGACCTGATTGCGCACTGGCTGGACCAGGTAAAGCTTCCAAAAGACGAAGCTAAATCAGCACAATATCAGCAGCTAAATAAAATCATTGAGCTTCTGGGTGACAGGAAATTGGATGCTGCCCAGGAACGGATAAAACAATATCTTCTTGAAAATCCTTCCTGCTCACGTGGACGTATGGCAGCAGCTTCACTGCATCTGCACAAGAACCAAATCAAAAAAGCTATCGATGAGCTGAACTCCGTCTATCTGCGCCAGCCGAACAATACTATGGCTCTCTACGCCCTTGGCCATTGTTATGAACGGCTTGGCAAAGAATCCGAGGCAGTCGAATTTTATCAGGATTGTCTCAAATTCAAAAGCTATCTGCAGCTGCCCGCTCAAAGACTGGCTGCTATCTACTTTAAGAACAGCCAATTCGAAAAAACCATACAGCAATACGAGTTGTTAAAAAATGAATATCCTGACGATATACCAACACTTGTCACGCTCGGCCATTTATATATTGCCGGTGCAGAATACACAAAAGCCATTGAAACATTTAACACTGCAATTTTAATACATCCCGGCAACTTTTATACGGATGACGATGAAATAGACCAGCTTATCGCCGACGGCCAACTCTATCATGCGATTGACCAGATCGACGACTTATTACAACAGCAAGCCGACAGGCCGGATTTGATTACAAAGAAAGCTGATATTCTCAGTATGTTAGGAGCTAACACTGATGCTGTCTCACAATATGAAGAAGCGATTCATATATGCCCTAATTTCCTTGAGCCAATTATAAAGCTCGGAACACAGTATCTACAGTTAAACGACCCGCATTCCGCCGCAAAGCAGTTTAACAGGGCGGTCGAAATAAATGACCAGATAGTTGATGCTTATATAGGGCTGTCAACCGCCTATAAATTAGCGAATGCCATCTCAGAAGCCATATCAACTTTATCACTGGCGGCAGCAATTCAGCCAAACAGCTCTTTTTTGTTTGCTGAGACGGCAACCCTGCAATTCATGGAAAGGTTCGGACAAACTTTTCCATCTCCTGATGGTCACGATTCTGCCAATCTTATAGAGGTCGTAATTTGTGCACATAAGAATGAAATCGCATCTCGGCCGCAAAATCCTGACTTGTATTATAGATTAGGTATCCTGATGATGAGCGTTGCTCGCTTAGCCGAGGCCATTCAGGCCTTTCATACGGCTTTGGAAATTAATCCAACATATCATCGTGCAAAGAGCAAACTCGCCGTATGTCTCTTTGAAACAAATCAGAGAGAGTCTGCTCTGACACAGCTCATGGCTCCTGACTACCTTGATAAGGACGCTTTAACACTACACTATAAAGTAGCAATGCTTTATTGTGACAGGCTAAAATTCGCATCATCTCTTATGAACCTTGACCGGTTACTTGAGAATAACTTTGCCCATATGGATGCGACAGTTAACATTTCGATAGTTCTGCAAAATTTAGGACTTTTAGACAGAGTAACCGCAACCTGGGACAATCTCTCAGATACTGCAAGACAGGCAATAGGACCCGATAAACCGTCTTTACCTGGTCAGGCTTCTTAATATTTAATTCTCGCCCCAAAAAAGAAAAGCTGAATGAAACATAACATATCTTATGGGACGTTGTTGATTTTTTCATCAAAAACGCTCGGCTAAATCAAGAACATTATTATCGTTTGTCATAACACAAGACAGGTTACCGGACTCTTGACAAAATACAAGAACTTTTTCGGCCTGGTCCTGGAGCTGCCGATGATCCGCCTGGTCTCGAGCGCTGCCGGTCCTCGATCCTGACGGCGATCGCCCTGGTCAGGAGCTGCCGATGATCGTCTTGGTCCTGGAGCTGGTCCTCGATCACGGCTGATCCTGTCTGCGATGTCACTACTTTGACGAAACGTACGGTTTTGGATGTTTTCTCGAAAATCCCGCGCTCGAGGATCAACCAGGATCGCCGATCGCCGA
>CAYVIT010000123.1:4764-9314 GCA_964451425.1 uncultured Pirellulales bacterium | reverse complement strand
AAATGATTAAGAATTCTTTCGATTTCACTCCCTTCGACAAGCTCGGGGCAGGCAGGGGCCTTCGGCGAGATATCAGTTGCCAGTTGTCAGTTTTCAGTGAGGGAAAATCAAAAATCTTTGAACTTTAAGTTGTGGTTTTTAGCTTTTAGTTTTACGTTTTGAACCCGGCAGGAAATTCAATACTGCGTATTCATAATTCGTGAAGCGTGAAGAGATAATTTCAGATTTCAGATCTCAGATTTCAAGTTGGCAATGATATTGGCGCGTTCACGGGGATTCGAAGTTCAAAACGGCGAAATCTTTATAATAGAGTTTCGCAGCTTCGTCGTAAGCCTTAGCGGCGTCGATTTGGTTTTTATAGTTGCCGAGAAAGATTTTTCTTCCGTTGGCCTGAATTCTGGCCTGCCACTTGTTTTCCCTTTTGAACCATGAAACACCTTTGAATCCGGAGCTGTGGTTTCCCCTTTGCTTGCGTTTGTTCCATGAGTTCTGCGCACGGCTGGCCTGGCGGAGATTTACCTTTCGATTATCGAGGCCGTTATGATTGATATGGTCGCAGCATTTGCCGGGCTCGATTTTTATAATATCGCGGTGCATTGGTATATTCTTCTGCCTGCGGCTGCCGATTGTAACACATCTTGTAGCGTAGTAGCTTCGCGGGAACCTGGATGCCTGCCATTTGTGTTTGGCGAGGCGTTCGTAGTCTTCGGGGTCTACGATGGCGAATTTGCCCTGCGTGAGTGGTATTCTCCTGAAGGGATAGCCGCAGCGGAGGCTGCGATAGAGTAGAAGCAGCCAAATAATCAGGCGTTCGAGAAGAACAGGTATTTTGATGCGAAGCTCGATGATTCCCTCCGAGGGAAAGAATAATTTCACATTTCAAATTTCACATTTCACATTGTACTGGCCCTCTATAAATGCCCGAATGTTCACGTTTGATGTGAAAAAAGAGCACGATTGGCGATGCCGGATTCTCGTAACTCGAAGTGAAAAAAGGAGATAAAATTTTTTTATTTCTTCCGGTTATTGGTCGGCACTATGTTCAGTTTTGATTGAAAAAATCAGTTCGTAATTCGTAGTTCATAGTGGTTGAGACAGGAAAATAAAAAAAATGTTGTTTTTTTTCGTCCGGTCAGGCTTTCGGCGAGGTCGATTTTATTGGACATTGAGATAACAATCACTGCTCGGCGAAGCGGTTTAGCTATATGTAGTAGAGACGGGTCGGCGGGGCCTTTTATGTAGTGGCTTGTGTTATAGGGCGTTAGTTTTGCCGGCTGCTGATGGGTTAAAGAAAAAAAGTTCGGCCTGTCGATACTGCATAGGTTGGGGGGCAGCTTTGATGTATTGAAGGATGTCGCTATGAGCAAAAGGGAAGTCATCGATTGTATTTGTGAGATTAACCGCAGCGCAAAGCCGGAATTTCTCGCCAATTTTTCCGAAGAGGAGCTGAATACCTATCTTGAACATCTGATGGAACTGGATGTTGAAGAACTGGTTGTAAGCTGCTAAGGTTTTTAGTAAGACAAAATACACATTCGAACAGCAAGGGCTGTAGGGTGACATTCCAAGCTCGTTGGGCCGCTTCATTCGAGAGAATTTCTTGGCGATGATGGTCTTCCGGGCCTCTTCGGCTGTGAGGGTTTGTCGGGTTTTTTGGTTTCCTTTTCTTTTTCGGGCGTGGGAACGAAGGGAATCGGCTGTGGGGCAGGTTCGTTTTCTTTTCGTTCGGGCAGCTCGACAATGGAGTTCTGTTTGAATTCGAGCAGTACCGGTTCAGAGTCGGTAGGTACGTAAAAAGCAAAGTCAATCCATCTTACTCTGGAGTTTTCTTCGAAGTCGGAACGGGTTACCTTTACAACCTCATTTAAACGTTTTTTTTGCAGGGTGTCCATGGCAGACATGTATCCGATGGGGTAAATGTTTTGTCCGTTTCCGGTAAACGGACTTTGGTCATCGCTTTCCTGTTTGCAAATCAGTCTTAACTGAGAAAGTGTAAATATGCCGGCTTCTCCTACGGCACTTTTGCTTATTCCCATCCGGACGAGCGTAAGTTTGCCGTCCTGTTTTGTGGATTCTATAGTCTTTGTCGGGTCTGCTGCGTTTTTTAAGTTTTCCGGTGCGGGCCAGACAGCGATATTTTTCGGCACTTCTATCGCCTGTGAGGAGGTAACAGTTGATATGCCATCAGCAGCGTTGTGCCGGTTCAAAAAAAGCTGGTCGATGAATGCGGGGTGGAGAGCGGCGAAACTTGTTTTTCCGCTGAGGCTTCCTTTACTTACAGTACCGAATAAACCCGAAGCAAACGCGTCGATATTAAGCAGGGCTTTGGTTGGCCGGCCTGCATCAGGAGACCTCTGGTTAAAACGCTGATAAGGATATTTATTTGGTAAAGGCGCCATCGCAAATGCAGTAAGTAAGAAACCGGACAGCACAAGGCCTGAGAAGATACCGCAGACGACACGCCCGATACGCTCAGGCCACAGTCCCAAATCAACATTTTGGCGAGTCAGGTACTGGGCAAGTGTTTGTAGAACGGCGAAAGTGAAGAGAAATAACAAAAGAAATGACAGGGTATGCGCCCAGGGTATAACAAGCTCACGGCCGATGAAGACGTTTGCCAATAGCTCAAAGTAGCTGAACGCAACTACGCTTGCGCAAATAGTAATTATAAACGTAGCAAAGGACCTGACGAGCGTGCCTTTTAGCAATTGAAAAGCGGCACAGCCGAGGACTATTAACATTACAATTAAGCTGACCATTACAACATCCTCATATTTTTCACGTCCTAAACGAAGGGACACATATTTTAGCGGTTATTTTGCCTTTTGCTTTTTATTAGGAGAAAAAACTCTGATCATTTCGTTTATTGCGGTTGTTCCGTTAATGACTTTTCTCAGTGCCTGCTCCTGTAAATATAGCATTTTAGTTGCTCTGAATTTCGAGTCGATTTCCGTGAGCGATTTTGATTGTATTATGGTTTTTCTTAACTGGTCGTTTATTATGATAATTTCAAATACTCCCGTTCTTCCGACATACCCTGTGCCCTGGCACTTATCACATGTTACTTCTTTTCCTCTTTTTCCAATAATGACTTTGCCGGCTCGATAAAAGGCTTTTACCCTGTCAGCGGTGATGCTGAATTTTCTGAGCATCTCCTTATTGGGAGCATAGGCCTGTTTGCACTCATCGCAGAGTATTCTGAGCATCCGTTGGTTGCTTATGCCAATAAGCGGCCCTGCGGCCAGATTTCTGTTTCCGACCAATTTTATCCATTTTGCAGTTGCCTGTACTACACTGTCAGCTTTTAGTGCAACATATATGACTTTTCCATCCTGGGCGGCTTTACAGGCGGATTGTGCGGTTTCAACGTCCTGGCAATCGGCGACACCGACGATATCCGGCCCCATTCTTACTATTTCCTGTAACTTTTTGGCATAGGAAGTTGTGCCTGTATCACTGAGCGCGAAGACGTTCTGAGTGATATTCGGCAGGTCAGCGGAGGGCCGTTTTTCAAGGGTGTTTATACTGTTAATGAAGGCGTCATGGTTTCTCAATAGTGCGTAAAGAGAAGTAGTAACGCCGGACTTTGGCGGTCCGGTTACGATGAAGAGGCCCTGTTTCAGGCTGCGTATTTGAGTTAGCTGTTCCAACTGCTCAGGCATCAGGCCGATTTCAGACAACCTTGTAATTGTCTGTTTTATTATCTGTTTTATTCTGATCTGCTCCCCTACAGTAGAGCCGGCAGTGGTAACTTCCCACTGGGTATCCTCTTTTTCTCGGCGGATTTTGAACTTTCCTTTCTGAGGCTTTCGCTTTTCTTTAATATCCAAATCGGCAAGATTTTTCAGGAAGTGAATGTTGTATTCCATCTGGTCTCTTGCTATTACCGGCTGTTTCAACGCTGCACCGTCGACATAGTAAGTTACATTGTAGTTTTGGGATGCGGGCGTAAAGATAATATCACTTGCCCTTCGCCAGGCGGCATCAGTCAGGAGCTCGTATACGGCTTTATATCCGAAAAAGTCGGGAGTTTGTGGCTGGGGCAGAGGGACTTCATTGTTGTTTGCTGTTATAAAAAGAAAACCTTTGAGGGCATCAAGCTTTTTATCTTCGCTGACGAAGAGGTTTTTGAGATGTTCAGCAGTAAGGACACGAGCATAATCCATAACCCTTGAGTTTCGGTGCCTTACGTAACTAATAGAAGTGGCTGCTACGGCAATGATATAGAGCAGGGCACCGATGATAAAGACAGGAATAAGCAGCCAGATGATAATTGCAACCGCTCCGGCAGCGAGGACGACCGCAGTCCAGAAAACGTCTTTGGTTCCCACCGTCTTTGCATCGTTATATACCCAACTAACCAGCGGCAGCCACAGAAGAAACAAGACCAGGAAGCCGATGAATTTAATAATGGATATGTAGCCGGTGTATTCGACAGAACTTAGAAATAAAAACGGCATAAGATTCCTCAAAAAAAGCTAAAATATAAAGAACAAAAAGCAAATCAATTGGTAACTGGTTATTGGTTATTGGTAACTGGTTATTGGTTA
>CAYVIT010000123.1:0-4664 GCA_964451425.1 uncultured Pirellulales bacterium | reverse complement strand
ATTGGTAACTGGTTATTGGTTATTGGTAACTGGTTATTGGTTACTCTTTAACTGTTTAACCAATCACGATTGAAACAAGTATTGCATTTTGCAGAATCCTTTTAATATTCACCTTTTGATATTTAGTTTTTAATTTTCATCCTCATAAGATACCACTGGAAGTAGTTCTAATGCCCTTTAGCGCCATTTTTAATTCATCCTTGTTCGGAGCGTATCTATACGCGTCCTTTGGGTCTATAGAACCGTCTTTAACGAGTTGGCACAGATTATCAGTAAGGTCCTGCATTCCTTCCTGTTGAGCACTTCGTATAACGTTAGGCAATTCATTTTCTCGACCGTCAGAGATTAGTTTTCTGACGGACGGGTTTGCAAGAAGTATCTCAACAGCGGGCATTCTGTCTATGCCTTCCCTGATGCACGGCAGCAATACCTGGCTAACGACCGCCGCCAATGCCAGGCTCAAGGTCTGTCTTGTAAGGTCTCTTTCTGATTGAGGAAACAGGTCGAGGAGCCGATGAATGGCCTGTGAGGCATTTGTCGAATGCATTGTTCCGAAAACAAGATGTCCGGTTTCAGCGGCTCTCATACCTGCGGTAACGGTTTTGGCATCTCGCATTTCGCCGACAAAGACAACATCGGGGTCCTGTCGCATAAGGTATCTCAATGCTTGCTCAAAATCCTCAACGTCGATGCCGATTTCCCTTTGTGAAACGATTGCCTTTGCGTCCTTAAACAGATATTCAATTGGGTCTTCTATAGTAACTATGTGGCAGGAGCGAGTGTTGTTTATGTGGTTAATCATTGAGGCGATAGTTGTAGTTTTTCCACAGCCGGTAGGGCCCACAACAAGTACGAGGCCCTGAGCACGTTCACATATCGTTTCCAGTGTCTTTGGCAGATGAAGTTCTTCAAAGGGTGGAATGTTTGCGCTGACGCGTCTTGCGGCAAGACTAATCATACCTCTCTGGCGGAAAATGTTTATTCTGAAACGGTCTTCATCGCCGATTTCGTAGGCGAAATCGAGAGTACCATGTTTGAGGAAAATCTCCTTCTGGGCGGGACTTAGAATCTCGAATACGAACTGTTCCATTCTCTCTTCGGTCATAACTTTGCCGGTAGTATCTTTCAGTCGCCCGTAGAGTCTTAATTTTGGCGGCTGTCCGACTTTCATGTGAAGGTCGTTTGCCTGAGTTTTGATGGCAGCGCGGAAGAACTTGTTCAGCTCCGGCTCGTTGTCAGCATTGTTATTAGAAGTAATAGGTTGTTCTCCGGCCATAATCAGTACCAATTATAAGGTCTATATTGCAGTAAATCGGCGGTAATCTGTGAATGCTGTGGTTGTACCTTTCTTCCTTATTCTTCTGTAATATCAGACTGATATGCAAGCACACGGGCAAAATGCGCTTTGCGATATTGTAACATTTGTAAAAGCAAGCCCTTACACCGTTATATTATAGAGATTTGCATCGATTTGTCAACCTTGATGCCAAGACAAATATCGCGTTTTTTTCATCATATTTCGTTGAGCAGGTTCGTGAAAGCCCTATAATTAGTATGGCGGATTGGATGTGAAGGGGCCATCGAACTTTGTGTAGTTATGCCTTGGAGGGCGGCCAATTAGTCTGGCAGGAGACGCTGGAACCTCTGAAATTAAGTATCGCTGAGAATCAAAAGATTAACGGATTGTGCGAAATTTATTCGGTTTTAATATGCCGGCCGAGTCTGTGATTCGGCTTTGGCTTACTGCTTTGGAGCGTTGGGTGTTAACGGCGGGGGCATTGCAGATTTGATGAATGTAACGAAATTACTGAAAATGCAGCCGGGAGCGACCACGATTTTACCGCCTGGCTCCGGCTCGATTATACAAAGAATAAAACGCTAAAATCGGGGCTTTGGCCTAATTTTTCCCCGCTTTTTTATTTAGAGATTGCAAAAAAGTCATATTTTAAGTAAAATAAAATTAAGGAAGATTGTATATACTGTTGCTTAAAATATAACATTATTGGAACATAACGTTGATTTTGCACATCTTATGGGCGGCTGACAGAAAGGAGCTTTGCAGCAGGATGGATAGAAGACGAGGATTTACGTTAATAGAACTTTTGGTGGTGATAGCCATTATCGCATTATTGATGGCGCTGCTGATACCCGCTCTTGACGCAGCCAGGGAAAGAGCGCGAGGTATTGTATGTAGATCAAACGAAAGAAATATTATGATTGGTTTGATGTGCTATATCGAGGACGCTGATGGTGTAATGGCCTGGGTAGGTGATGACAGACTTGACAGGCATTGTAATGGGTATTTTTGGTTCGAACCCGGAACAACTCAGTATAGGTCAGCAACTGATGTGGAAGCCTATTGGGGTGTTTGTTATATAAATCACGTGAAGAGCAGGAAGGTTTTTGGCTGTCCCGGTTTCAAAGATGTTCTTACTGAGCTTGTAGATACGGGTGGTGGCGGTGGGGCCGACCCTACCTTAATCAACGAGGCAGCGTATGGTCTAAATGCATATTGTACCAATAGAAGGATAACTGAGATACGAACACCAGCTAAGTTTATTTTTTGTACGGACCATGTTGAGCCGAGAGATGACGATGATACCCAGGACATGTTTCATAACGATGATGTTCTCGGCGCTATGAATTTAACGGGTTATCGAGAAGGAGGTTTTCGTGAAGAGTGGTACAGGGGGATTTTCAGACATGGAATAACATCTAGCGATGATTTCCGGACCGGTGGTTACGCTAATGTTCTGTGGCTGGATGGTCACGTTGACTATATTCGGGAAACTACAGGGGATAATGTGCGTAAATACTGGTATACGGGCGACTAATATATTGAGAGTTTATGAGAAGGACAAACGATTTGGGAGTTTCCACATTTCGGACAGGTGTAATTGAGACCTTGCATAATTTTATCTCCTTACTGTACAAGAAGCAGTGTGAGAGTCATATATATAGCGACGCTAATGGAATCGTTTGCGGTTGTAACGAGCGGGCCTGAACTTATAGCGGGGTCGATGCCGATTCGTCGGAACAAAAAGGGCAGAAATAATCCGAGTGTAGTGGCGACCATAATTGCCGAGAACATAGCGATTCCAAATGCAAGGATAAGGCGTAATGGTTGTACGGTGTCTGCTGAGGGCTTGAAATGAAGTAAAAGGGTACAGGCAATGCCGCCTATGATGCCGCAGCTCAATGCGACAAGCAGTGCGATTCGTACTTCGCGGGTAAAGACCTGGCTTAGTTTCAGGGCGGCCAGGTGACCCGTAGCCATGCCTGAGACAACGATGGCGGAGGTTTGGAGGCCTGCATTTCCGCTGATGGCGGCAATCATGGGGACAAAGGCGACGGCGGCTGTGAAGATGCGGGCGAGATTTTCAAAGCTGAATTTGTCATGGTAGAACATCAATACCAGGGCGGTGATACCGGTGCCGAGGAGGCAGGGCAGCAGCCAGGTCATTCTGACGCGTGCTGCGTGGAAGACTGAGGGATTGTCAAGCTCGTCGGGGTCGGTACCGGCCATTGTGTATAAGTCTTCCGCGGCCTCTTCATCTGCAACTTCAATGATTCGGTCGGCTGTGATTCGTCCTATGAGTTTGTGGTTTTTGTCAAGAACGGGAACAACGATGAGGTCGTTATTTCTGAAAACGTTGCGCACCTCTTCCTGGTCGGCGTCGGCGTACACATAAATAGTGTCGGTGTCTATAAGGCTTTTTAGTTTCGTGTCTTCCGGTCGTGTCAGGAGAAAGCGGATGCGGACATCACCGAGAAATTTTCCCTCTTTGTCAATGACAAAAACGGAATAGAAGTCTTCGTCGATTTCGGCGGCTCGTATTTTGTTGACGGCCTCAGCAACGGTAGCATCTTCGGAGGCGCTGATTAAGACGGGGTACATAATCCCGCCTGCGGAATCTTCGGAGTAGCTCATAAGCTTTTTTATGAGCAGTGAATCTGCGGGCTCGAGACTTTTTAACATCTCATCGCGTTTTTCCCGGGGGAACTCAGCAAGTAGGTCGGCGGCGTCGTCGAGGTCGAGTTCTGAGATAATACTTTTTATTTCACTTGCAGCGAGTAATTCAAAAAGAGTGCCCCGAGTTGCCTCGTCAACCTTTTCCAGGACTTCGGCGGCGGTTGGTTTGTCCAGGACATCGAAGATGATGTGTCTTTGCTCGTTGTCGAGGAGCTCGACGACCTCCGCGATGTCACTGCTTCGATGTTCTTTGAGCAATTGTTCGAGGTCCGGGCGGTTGTCCGATTCAAACAGAATCTCGATCTGCCGTAATAGAATCTGCTGCCTTAATCGTTTTTGTTCGTCCGCCATTGGATTCTGCCTTTTAATTCTTTGTTTGCTGTTTTTGCTCTGTCCGACATACCCCTTATAGTGGACGACACTCTAAGTAATGGGGCGGGCGACGAGAAACAAATTTGCCCTGTCACGGGATAAAATACCTCAATTTTTTGTATGGAGCAACGCTTTTCCGTATTTAGGGGGCAATTAGACAAAAAGTGATGAGGGGAAAGGACAGAAAAATGCGAAAAATTGCCAAAACAACAAGGATAAGAGGTCGATTATTATGAAGGAAAGACTGTTTGAAAAAGAAAGAATATCCTTGGAAATCCGGCGGTTTTAGTGTACAATATAAAAGAGCATAAGGCATAAG
>CAYVIT010000122.1:0-9504 GCA_964451425.1 uncultured Pirellulales bacterium | reverse complement strand
CTGCCAGGATAAAATTTGTAACAGTCTTATTGACCTTGCTTTGCATTGTTGGTAGTGTATGCGTTTTGCGATTTAAGGAAGCTGACTTGTGGAACTATCCTGGCCAATGAAATTGAGAATTGCCGCTGCGGTCGCCACCGGAGTTGTATTGATAGGTATTCTGGCCTGGCCTTTGGCAGAAACGCCCGAACCGTTCGGTGTTGTATCCTTAACTGCCGGTTCTATCACGACCCTTGACGCAGTATTCCTGGCGGGGCTGGCGTTTTTGGCCGGCTTTATAGGCTATTTTCTTTCCTGGCCTTATGGCCGGGAAATCGGCATCCTGGCAGCACCAGCCGGTTTAACCATCTGGGCCTTCCGTTCCGGCAGTATGGTTGGTCTGATACGGCGCACAGCAGCAGTCAACCAGTCGGAACTTTTCGCTGCTCTGAAATGGGAGCCGCTTTTCTGGCTGGCCATCGTCGCTGTCGGATTTGCCGGTGTATTGTTGGCACAAAAAGTCAAATCCAAACCTGAACCCGAAAAGAACGACAAAAAACCCAATTCCAGGACTAATAATTATGTAAATGTTGTCATTGCTCTGGCTGCATCCGTCTTAATAGCCCAGCTTTGTATTTCCATATTTGCTCAGGGTACCAGATTACCAGACGACAAATTGGGTTCGGTTATCGTTCAACCGGCTGCCGGTCAGATTATTTTTGCGGTATTCGTATCCTTTGGCATCGCAGCATTCGTAGTCAAGACATTTCTAAAACTGGGCTATATCTGGCCGACCATTGCCAGTGGCTTTGTAACCGCCTTTTCTATAGTTAGTTACGGCAAGCAGGACGTTCTGCAGCATCTTAGCTCACATTGGCCCACAGCCTTTTTCTCTCACGCAGTCATATCAGTATTACCTATAAGTATGGTTGCCCTGGGCACATTAGGCTCGATAGCCGGCTACTGGATGGCGGTCCGCTATAATTATTGGCGAAAACACGCATAAACGGCCCAATAGGGGGGATTCGAAAGATATAACCCATTTTTTTAGGCCCTTTCTATGCGATAAGTCCATATTTTTTAAGTGATTATGCTTGAAATGCCGACAAATTACCTTCGTTATCTAAAAAAAACAAAATTGATTATTTTCGGTCTCCAAATTAGCCGAAGATATAAATGCGTCTAAAATTCCGTTCCTGATTTAATCAGGGATTAGCTGCTTTTTTAGCTAAGTCGTTTTAGAATAATGGTATATAAGCTTTTGACGAGCGGCTGAGCGAACAGGTGAACGGGCTTCAACGTAAAGTATAATAGAAAATCAGCCGTCAAAAGGAGTTGAATATGTTAGTGCTAAGCAGGCAAAAGGATGAAACTATTGTGATTGGTGATGACATCGAGATTACAATAGTCGATGTCCGAGGCGATAAGGTTCGTCTGGGTATAACGGCCCCGAAGGAGATACCGGTCCACCGCAGGGAAGTGTACGATGCGATTCAACGCGAAAAGAAAGAAAAACAGGCTCAAGAACAGGAAAAGAGTGAAAAGAGGGCCGAAGCAAAATAAACTTTAAAGCCGCCAAGGCTGCTTTTATCAAACTTCCCACGCCGTCCTATTTGCACAATATTCTCAGGTAGGATGGTTTTTTTCATGCGCCAGGCCTATTCACCACTTATAAAACCTCCCTTCCGCCTCTCGAGCAATATGACACAAAGCGGCCATCATTTCAAAAAATTGTTTCGACAAACGCCCAAATAACGCTATATTTGCAAATAATTTCGTGTAAGAAAATTTCAATTCGAGAGGTTACATTATGAACAAGACAAGTCTTTTAACAAACGCAAAATCAAGCAAATTCGGTTCACCCAGAAAATTCAGCGGTTTGGCTGCTTTTTTGATTGCAGCAATGTTTTTTGTGACACTAAGCTGCGCCGTCTCCAGTAACACGTCAACTGCCGCACAGGCGGGTAAGATTCCCGTTGTCTTCGATACCGACATTTGTGACGATATTGACGATACGTGGGCACTGGTTATGCTCCTTCAATCTCCCGAGTTCGATATTAAACTGATAACAACGTCCGTAAATAACACCCCGGAGAAGGCAAAGGTTGTCGCCATGATTTTAGAGATTGCGGGAAGAACCGATATTCCGGTCGGCATAGGGATACAACAAAACAAAAACAACCACAGACAGCGCGAGTGGGTAAAGGATTATAAACTCTCATCTTATCCCGGCACGGTTTATCAAGACGGCGTACAGGCCATAGTCGATACCATAATGAAATCCCGAAAGCCAATGACAGTGATTGCCGTCGGCCCATTGCCCAACATCGCCGCGGCTCTGGAGCGAGAGCCGAAGATATCGAACAAGGCAAGATTCGTCGGGATGCACGGCAGCATCTACAAGGGCTATGACGGCAGCTCAAATATAAGCGCCGAATACAACGTCAAAGCCTATCCCAAGGCGGCACAAAGGGTCTTCACCGCACAGTGGGATATCACTATTACGCCTCTGGACACGTGCGGGATTGTCCATCTAACAGGGGACAAGTACCAGAAGGTGCTGAAGGCAAATACCCCATTAACAAAGGCATTGATTGAAAACTACCGCGCATGGTACAAACAGGGTATACGAAACGGCAACAAGGACATGAGCGAAGAAGAATTGAATAAAAGGGTCGAACAACAAATCAATTTCCGAAGCACAACGCTTTTCGATACGGTGGGCATTTACCTGGGTATGACGGAAAAACTGGTCAAGATGGAAAAACTGGGCATTACCGTCACCGACGATGGGTACACACGAATCGACAAGAATGCAAAAGTGATTAACTGTGCCACGGAATGGAAAGACTTAGGCGGCTTCGAGGATTTTTTAGTCGACAGACTGATAAAGTGAAGTGCCTGGGCCGGATTTATTCTGAAAAGAGAGAGGACATACAATGAAACAGGATGTACCGACCATCGCCGTAGTCGGCAGCAGTAATATGGATTTAGTTGTCAAGTCGAAAAGGATACCCGTGACAGGGGAGACGATTCTGGGGGGAGATTTCATAATGGTTCCCGGCGGCAAGGGCGCGAACCAGGCCGTGGCCGCCGCCAAATTAGGCGCACAGGTATTCTTTATAGCTAAATTAGGTGACGATATATTCGGGCTGCAATCGCTCAACAACTTCAAGAAAGAAGGCGTCAATACAAAGTATGTCCTTCAAACAAAAGATGCTCCTTCCGGTGTAGCTTTGATTATGGTCGACGATGAGGGCAATAATGTAATTGTGGTAGCTCCCGGGGCCAATCATAAGCTGTCACCGGAGGACGTCAAAGAGGCCGAGTCGGATATTGCATCGTCGGGCGCGCTGGTCGCACAATTAGAGGTGCCGATAGAAACAATCGAATTTGCAGCCGAGTTAGCCAACAAGTCCAAGGTGCCCTTTATTCTAGACCCGGCACCGGCCCAAAAGCTCAGCCCGGAGCTCCTTAATATGGTAGACGTGCTTACGCCGAACGAAACGGAAGCCCAGATTCTTACGGGGATAGAAGTGAAAGACCAGGAGAGCGCAGAGGCGGCAGCTAAGAAACTGTTAGAATACGGAGTCAAGAACGTGATATTGACTATGGGAGCGAGCGGTTATCTTTCGGTCGGCAAGGAGGGAAAGGAATTTGTGCCCGCCAGGAAAGTGACCGCCGCCGACAGCACAGCGGCAGGGGACGCGTTTACGGGCAGCCTGGCCGTTGGTCTGGCTAAAGGCCAAACACTTAGCGAAGCCGCGTCGTTCGCCAATAACGTGGCGGCGGTCTCCGTGACCAGGATGGGGGCGCAGCCTTCTATGCCGACAGTTGAGGAAATTGAACGTTTTATACGCGAGATGGAGCAATAAGCAAATTCACACAGCACTTTTGAAAAAAGGAGGTTTCTAAAATGGTTATCGTCGAATCGTATCCTTTAGCGGTCATAATGTGTTTTGTTACTATGCTTTGCTGGGGCTCCTGGGCCAACACGCAAAAACTGGCCACCAAGGAATGGAAATTCCAGCTCTTTTACTGGGACTATTCTATTGGCGTGCTTCTGCTCTCGTTGATTATGGCTTTCACGATGGGAAGTATGGGCAGTTCTGAACGCTCCTTTATAGCTGATATCAGCCAGGTCACCGCAACAGCCTTTCTGTTTGCTTTTGTAGGAGGTATCATATTCAACCTCGCTAACATCCTTCTTGTCGCGGCCATTGATATTGCAGGTTTGGCCGTCGCCTTTCCTATCGGAATCGGAATAGCGCTCGTTGAAGGCGTTATCATCAACTATATTTTAGATCCAAAAGGCAATCCCGTGCTTCTGTTCGCAGGTGTTCTGGCCATTATGATTGCGATAATTATTGATGCGCTAGCCTATAGAAAACTACCCACTGAAGGGCAAAAGACGATAGGAAAAGGAATCGTCATATCCATTGTCGCCGGATTATTGATGGGGCTTTTCTACTATCTGGTTCAAAAAGGAATAGTCGCCGACTTCGCGAATCCTGAGGCGGGCAAATTAGGTCCCTATGCCGCGGTGGTTGTGTTCTCATTAGGCCTGCTTGCTTCAAGTTTCCTTTGGAACAGCATCGTGATGGCAAAACCCTTTGTTGGTGAACCTGTCGCCTTTAGTGATTACTTCAAAAAGGGCAACCCAAGATTGCACTTGATAGGTATCCTCGGTGGTGTCATCTGGTGTATCGGCATGTCTTTTAACATTATCGCATCAGATCCCGCTACACCTGCAATCTCTTATGGCCTCGGCCAAGGAGCGACGATGATAGCCGCCTTCTGGGGTGTATTCATCTGGAAGGAATTTAAAACGGCGCCGGCCGGCACAAACAAACTGCTGGCCTTGATGTTTGTATTTTATTTGGTCGGCCTGACGCTGATCATTACAGCGAGATCCGGATAACTTCAAGAGTTGTATAAGAAAGGCTCTGAATATATCCAGCTTGGTAATTGAAACTATGAAGTGCCGACGTTTCCAGTTGAATTAGCACCGGTTCTCTTTCGACATTCTCCAGCAGGCCGGAACGTACCTTACAGCGTTTCGGAAGTGCGGCGGACTCTTACGTCGATGTATTTAACGCCCCATTTCAGGGCTTGTTGGTGAGAGTTGAAGAAAACGTCCAGCTTGTTTCCTCGGATTGCTCCTCCGCGGTCGAGGACCTTTATAGGTTTGTCGTTGTTGTAGCCGGGCACGACCATTTCAGTACCGAATGAGAACCTTTTGTCAGCGGCTGCGAAGGTATCACCGGGTCGGATTTTGTGACCGCTGGCCGTTATCCCGTCGGCGAATTTTCCGCAGCATTTTTTGCAAGCGCAGTACGCGGTGACACGCATCCGCACCGTTTGCCATTGGCCGGATGGTTCGTGCCCAACCTCTATGTCAGATTGATTCGAAGCGGACGGATTAACGGTATCTGCCTCAGTAGTGATGGCGCTGAGTAATGTTAGTCGGTCGTCGGCCTGTGCCAAAACCGCAACGAAAACCAGGCTAACCACAGGGATGATTATCGCAAGCAAAACTGCAGCAACAATAACTTTCCGGCCTGAGAAAACACCCCAATAACCTGTATTTCTGCTCTTCAACAATGAACACCCTCTTCAAAGTCAAATTTGTTGGATTCGCAGTTATTTCTGCCTAACCCCCATCCTGTGATTAACTACCCCCTTCCGTGAGTGTTGAAAGTATTATACCGGAAATGCCTTACGAATACAACCCAATAACCGAAGAACAGCCTTGCGAGGCCCAATTTCGGGCCTTTTGGCGAAAAAACGAAATGTTTTATAGGGCTATTCTTGAAGGTTTTTTCGACCTACAGTATTCTGTTGCAGGTCAAATGAAGGTTGTTATTGTGTCTGCCTGTTGTCATTGCGAGGCCACAGAATGCGGCCGTGGCAATCTCAAACGCTCGAAGATCGAGATTGCTTCGTTGCTTGCGCTCCTCGCAATGACAACTGCTCAAATCACAAGGGGCAGAGCACTACTCCTGATATGCGCAACAAAAAAGGCCGAAAGCATCATGCTTTCAGCCCTTTTGTCTGGCATAGTAAGTTGCTGCTGTCCCTGCAGTCTCTTTTCAGCACTAACACCCCAAAGCCAGCTTTTTGTTCATCACTATTATTTCTTATTCCACCACTTCCACTCGCGAAAGACCCGGCGTCAATAAGTTATAAACCAGTATCGCATCGCCGTTATACAAGCGAATACACCCGCGTGAGCCTGCGGTGCCGATTTCTTCCGGTTTCTTTGTGCCGTGAATGGCAAAGCCTCTCCTTCCTTCGGCCTCTCCGCTGATACCCTCCAGCGCAATCCATCGCGAGCCCAGAGGATAGTCGGGGTCATCTGCTTTATATGTTTTGTATGTATCGGGGTCTGTCCACTTGGGCGATATTAGTTTTCCGCCCAGCTTAACACGCCACAGACCTGTTGGTGTTTCCCTGCCCGGCCTGCCGATACCGACACGAAAACTGCGAACGAAGGTGTCCTTAAGATATATATCCATCGTGAAGGTCGAACGACATACCTTGGCGTGGAACGGGCCGTGGATGACTTTTATAATCTCTCCGGCCCTGAGCAGCTCGGGACGGTCAATCCTATTGGCCTCCATAAGAATTTCCCAGGGCACTCTGTGTTCGGTGCTGATTGCCGAGAGCAGCTCTCCCGGCTCAACTTTATAACGGCTGCAGAGACTATCGTTGGGCAAAACTTCTCTGCTAAACAGCCACTTATCAGCAAGCGCAGAAAGCTTCTGCTTTATAACAACTCGCTGCGCATTGTTCATAGGCATTGATAGTGCCTCATTTAGTCTGTCACGAGCCTCTATGATGCCGGCCGAACCGCTATTGACCAGCTCCACCGCCTCGTCAACAAACTCAGTCACTCTGGTACTTGGCTCGGAGATTGCCACAGGTATGGTTTTTGACAATTTCAGTTCGAGATGAGGATTCCTTGTTGGCGGGAGCACTACAGCCTCCGTAGGCTCCGGCAGCAGGGGGGCATTGTTACCGGTCGAAGCCGCAGCGGCCTGGTCTTGGTTTCTGCCGAAAAGACGATGACCATATCTAACGCCAATGAATACGGCAACAATAATAATCGCCGAGACAACGCCAACCCGTTTTCGGGAACGCCTTTTGCTTCTGTTATAAAAACGCCAAAGATAACCGGCCATATTTTTCTCCTTAGTTTTGGACATCCCGCAGCTATCGGGCGCAAGCCCTGATTTAATAGGTGCGGGCCAGATTCATTATAAGCACGCTTACTCTGTTTATTCTTTCTATATCACAAACAGGTCTGACCGTAATATCCCACAGTGACGGATTCTCGTTGTCTCGCTCGCAAGCCGCTACTTTGCCTATAATCATTGGAACATCAAGAAAGCCCGGTTTTTTGCAGGCCAGGACTTTGTCGCCCACCCTGACTTTGTACTTTGTCGACAGCAGCTTTATTTTGGCAGAATCATTGCCGTTACCATGTATTAGCCTATCCGTATCTAACTGCTCTATCTTGACGGCTATTTTGGACGCCGGGTCGGTAAACAACTTAACCTGAGCTGTGCGGGCAGAGACATCCGCTATAGTGCCGATGATACTGTTGTCGCTCAGAACGAACTGGCCCTTAGCCATGCCGTCGTTTGCACCACGGTTGATAATTAGCTCGCTGCATTCTCCGCCGATGGATGCTGTAATGACATCGGCACAAACCAGGTTGGCACCTTCCAGTGGAAATCTGCCGCGCAATCCCGCCAACACTTCTACAAGCTGATGTTCCTGATAGAGCTGCTCCATAACATTGGCAAGGTGGTTCTCAAGCCTGTTGTATATTCCATAGCTGACCACACTCGAAACCGACCGCTCAATGCCTGTTGAAAGTGAAATGTTTCTGCCGAGACCTAAAGGCAAATGAAAACATCGAGCAAATGCAAACTGGAGCTTATTTGTGAGGTGCTGTGGCGTAAAGAACAGGATAAAGCCGCCCAACATAAAGCAGGTAAATAACATTTGCGCGGAGATAGAGCCGAGACGCATGTCGGTGCGTTTATAAAGACCTCCATTTTGCGAGTGTTCGTAAAGCGGTGTCCGTACCCAACCTCTGTTGTATTTGTTCATCATATTTGCTTTTCATAATTCTTCCCTGACAAGATACGACGATGTTCCGTTATCAACCAACCGTGCTTTCAGGTCCACTGATGCTCAGTGTGGTCCATCGTATCCTTCCACATCTCCAGATTTTCCAGATAGACTCCCGTGCCTCGAGCTACACAGCTAATCGGGTCCTCGATTCTATAGACATCCAATCCTGTTGCACTTGCAATTACAGAATCCATTCCTCTCAGAAGCGAGCCGCCGCCGCAAATATGTATGCCGTTGTCTATCAAATCAGCGGACAGCTCCGGCTGGGCTTTTTCCAGTGTTGCGGTAACAGTATCTATGATTGCGCCGACCGGCTCGTGCAGCGACTCGCGGATTTCCTCACTTGTTACAAGGATTTTTCTGGGCAGTCCTGAGATAGTGTCTCTGCCGGCCACCTCCATCGTCAACTCTTGCTCAAGAGGAGCGGCAGAGCCGATTTGTATCTTGACACGTTCGGCGCTTGTTACGCCGATAAGCAGGTTGTATGCCCTTTTGAGATGGTTGATTATGGCCTCATCCATATCGTTTCCGGCGACGCGAATCGATTCGCAGCTTGCGATGTCAGCCAGACTCATGATGGCCACTTCCGTGGTTCCGCCGCCGATATCGACAATCATTGATGCAGTCGGTTCTGAGATTGGCAGGCCGGCCCCGATGCCTGCGGCCATCGGCTCGTCAACAAGGTATACCTTGCGGGCACCAGCTCGTTCGCCGCTATCTATGACAGCGCGGCGTTCAACCGCGGTTATTCCGCTCGGCACAGCGATTACTACCCGCGGCCTGACCAGTGCGCCTTTGTTGTGTACTTTGCGGATAAAGAAGCCAAGCATCGCCTCGGTGACTTCGAAGTCACTGATTACACCATCTTTGAGAGGCCTTATTGCGCTAATTGAGCCGGGTGTCTTGCCCAGCATATCGCGCGCGACCAGGCCGACAGCTTCACCATTGTTGAGAACGATATTGGTTCCTTTGCGGACTGCAACTACCGAGGGTTCGTTGAGGACTATTCCTTCATCGCGTACGCAAACCAGGGTACTGCACGTACCAAGGTCGATACCCATATCCATACCAAACCAACTTGAGATGGCGTTCAGAAGCATTTTCGACTCCTTCTCTTAATTCACCTGACAGCGCTAACATCTGCTTTAGCGCTTAGCCTTTACGCCATCACCAACATCCTACCGGTGTCTGATATCGGTTTTATCGAATTTGCACTTTATGCAGACTCTGACTCCCCATACACACCTTCCGCTCACTCGATGTTGCGGCATTTTTATAGGACCAACCAGCTATCAAAGTCCCATATTGATTCAATGATTTACCGATTATTAATTTAGAAGTCAGAGGTCAGAGGTCAGAGGTCAGAAGTCAGAGGTCAGA
>CAYVIT010000121.1:0-9511 GCA_964451425.1 uncultured Pirellulales bacterium | reverse complement strand
TCTTACTCTCAGACGGACTTTTGAATTACACAATTAAAGGGGTAAAGGGGCAAAGTGGCAGAGGAACAAAGGGGCAAAGAGACAAGAGGACAAAGGGACAAAGAAAGGTCAAATGAAAACTTATAGAGACCTGCTTGTTTGGCAAAAATCTATGGCTCAGGTTACGGAAATATATCGGCTATCAAAGTCATTTCCCAAGGATGAGACCTATGGCTTAACTTCCCAAATGAGACGATGTGCTGTTTCGATCCCCAGCAATATGGCAGAAGGTTACGGTAGAAACTCAACCAGCGAATATATTCGCTTTCTATATATCGCTGCTGGTTCTCTCTACGAATTGCAGACCCAGATAGAAATTGCTTTGAACCTACAGTATTTGAACAAAACCAACTTCGATAAACTCTATGAATCGAGCAGAGAAATAGAGCGAATGCTGAGCAGCTTGACTAAAAGGCTAAATGACAAACGAACAAGGTAACTCTGTGCCTTTGTGCCTCTGTCACTTTGTCCCTTAGTATGAAAGGCAAATGGCTGAAAAAACAATCACTATTTTCGGTACAAGCAGGGCCAAGCCCGGCGATATTGCTTATACCCTTGCCTATAGAGTGGGCGCTCTATTGGCCCAAGCTGGTTTTACTATCGCCAACGGCGGATATGGCGGAACGATGCTGGCGGCGGCTAAAGGGGCAGCCGAGGCCGGCGGTAATATTATTGGCGTTACCTGCTCGGCCTTCAGGGACAGTAAAGCGAACGAATATATCAGCCGTGAAATTGTTACCGATTCATTCGACGAACGGCTTGATACGTTGTTGAAACTCGGACAGGCATACGTTGTCCTGCCCGGCGGAACAGGAACACTGCTGGAATTGGCAAAGGTCTGGGAGTTAAAAAACAAAGGCTTTTTGAATGCTGATAAACCGATTATACTTGTAGGCGGATTTTGGCAGCCCCTGCTCGATTTGATTGCGGTCGACGACCACGACAGCAGCCGGCATATAAAGCAGGCAGAAAGTATCGAGCAGGTCGTAGAATTGATTACTAACCAATGAATTGTTTATGGACAAGAATCTTACAATTTCGGTATTTGTGTTTTTTATAAGCGTTCTCCCGACTGCTTTGGGGCTCGGCGCGACAAACAATCGCCAAATACCGCTTCGGGACGGCTTCGCATTGACGGGCATCGATGGCAGATTAGTTATCCAGGACAGCAATGAAAATAGTCGAGAATCTTCCTTTGACAGATGGTCCTTCGAATTTGATTCGGATGTTAGTGACGACAGAGGCCTTATAAAAACCGGGGCGAGCTTGGGAATCCTGCCGTCATCGGTTCTGGAAAAAATGATAGCCGACGCTAATAAAGATTCTAATGCAAGTTACAGGCTCTGGGGCAGAGTTACCCAATACAGGGGCAAAAACTTCATATTCCCAATATATTTTCTGCCTCTTGCGAAAGTAAAGCAGCCGCAGTTACCAACATCACAAAAATCGCCGCAGCAGGAAAACCAGCCGAAAATCAATGAGCCGAACGATGTTTTGACCATACCGAAAGAGTTAATAGATAAATTGCCGGACAGAAAGAAAAGGATTGTCCACAAAACACGCGAACAAAACAGTGAAAAAAACGGAACCGAACCCGCCGATAAGACAAAATCAGAACTAAAACAGGATTATATCTTGGCCGACAGATGCGGTTTTATCCGCGAGTCGGGACAGGAAACACAAAAGGCGTGGCAGGAAGTCAGCTTTGTTCCTGATGCCATCGGCCGTACGGAAGCAAAGACTTCACTTCGTCTGCTGCCCTGCCAGGTTCTTGAGCAGGCCCAGCGTAAGCAGTCGGCTGCACCGGAGAAGCTGCGGTTCAAAACAGCAGGGATTGTAACCAAGTTCAAAGGCAAAGACTACCTGCTGCTCCAACGAGCAACACGAGTCTACAGCCACGGCAATTTCCCCGGATAGGAGAACATCTTGACCAACGAACTCGACCAAATCCTAATCTCCTATAAACAGCCAGGCTTCGATCAAAGATTAGTACAACTTCGCATGGCAATATGTCAGGCTGCGACGTTTAACCCCAGAAGCGATGAAGGCAAGGAAGTAGTTAAAATTATCGAAAAAGTTTTGGAGCACGGTGATAAGGCTGTTGCAGAATATACGGAAAAGTATGATGTTGTTAAGTTGACACCTGAGCAATTCCTAGTCTCAAAGGAGAATTTGGAAAAAGCACATAGGGAAATTGACAAAAACCTTTTGACTTTGATTCACAAAGCGATTGAAAACGTACGGCAATACCAAGCAAAGATATTCATCGGAAACAAATCGGACTTGTCGGGAGAAACCGGCATAAAATATAAGCCTATCAAACGAGTTGGCATTTGTGTCCCCGGCGCATCGGCCCCGTTGCCCTCCACAGTGATAATGACGGCTGTCCCTGCACAAGTCGCTGGTGTAAAAGAAATTGTCGTAATTTCCCCTCCGAGATATCAGGGCGGCATCCATCCTGTCATATTAGCTTTGTGTTATGAGCTTCGAATCTATGAAGTTTATCGTATTGGCGGGGCACAGGCAGTGGCAGCTTTGGCATCGGGAACGGATACAATCAGAGGAGTTGATAAAATCGTTGGTCCAGGCAATATGTGGGTTCAGACCGCAAAACGGTTGCTTTTTGGTGAGGTTGGAATTGATTCAATAGCCGGGCCAAGCGAAGTATTGATAATCGCAAACGACAAAGCCAATCCTTCATGGATTGCAGCGGATATGTTAAGCCAGGCTGAACATGCACCGGGCAGCGCAATATTATTTACAGATTCACAGCAAGTTGCCGAAAACACCCTCGGCGAACTTAAAAAACAAGTAATGCAACTCAACAGAGCAGAAGAAACAATCGAACGCCTAACGAAATACTGTGGAATTGTTGTGTTTAAGAATATGAACGATGCTATTGAATGGGCGAATGAATTTGCATCAGAGCATTTAGAGATTCAATGCGGCGATAAGAGTAAAGAAATCGCAGATAAAATCGACAATGCCGGTGCGATTTTCATAGGCGATTATAGTCCCGTTGCTGTTGGTGATTATTGGGCCGGACCAAGTCATACACTACCTACCGGTGGAGGGGCAAGGTTCTCCAGTGCGCTTACCAGTAATGATTTTATCAAGTCCACGAGTATTATCGAATACGACAAGAAAAAATTAGCAGAAAGTGCCGAGGATATTATTCGCTTAGCCGAAGCCGAAGGCCTCGACGCACACGCAAAAAGCATAAAAATCCGACAGCAAAAATAAACCCGCAACAAACTAAACCTTCCAGTTGAGTTTTCCCCGATTCCGCCAGTAAAATCTGCCCAGCAGATGAGCGGCGACAAATACCAGATAAATAGTTGCACAACGAATAATAAAGGCCAAATATCCTGATTCGTCTCCCTTGCGGCCGAGCGTACCAATCAGCAATATCGCAGCGACAATCAGCAAGGCAAGCCCACAGTACTGACGGAATGTAATCGAAATTGAGCTGTAGAGCAGCCGAGGATTAAGGCCGACAGGAGAGTCCAGGACAACAACAGCCAGCAACGCCATCGGAAAGAAGAAAACTGCATATATCAATAACAGCCAGAAGATTACGTCAATCCTTCCGGCAACCAATACATAAATAACAAAAGGCAGAAAGAAAATCAAAAGACAACCAATTATGTTCACCATCTGCAGGAACATATCGACCGCGCCGGGAACGTCTCCTCTAACATTCGGCGCCCGCAATCCTCCTTCGGCACTGTCGCGGACGCATTCGGCAAAGTACCAATACATAAACAAAAAGACAAAGACATTTATAACTAAGGCTATAAGCCCAAATAAGCAAGAAAGCTGGATAATCATGATTTTCTGCAGAAAATCAAGTAACAATGGCACTGCAATAATAATCGTAAGATTAACCAGGCCCCAAAAACTCACAGGATAAAGGAATATATCGATAAAGAACGGAAGCTTGCGTTCGCCGAAAGATTTTGCTTCATCCAAGGTCGTATTTTCAACAGGTTTGTGCAATTCTCCAAGATTTTTTTCAGACACGCCATCCCGACTGCCAAGCTGATTTGCAGCCTTATCTTCAGGCGGAATATCAAAAAGAGCATGGTCAAAACCCGCATATTTTGTTCCGCTCTTTGAGTCACTAAGACCGCCTTGTTCCCCGACGGGCGCCGCGTTTTCTGCTTTCGGAATTACAACTATATTCTGACATTTTGGGCATTTGATATTTTTGCCTGCATAGCTCACAGGGACATCGATTTTCTGACCGCAGTGTGTACAGCGAAGCTTAATAACAAAATCTTCCATCTCAAATCCCGTTGTCAAAGGTTACTTACGGTCTTCTCTAAACTTCCCAGTTCAATTTTCCCTGATACTTCCAGTAGAACCTTCCCAGCAAATGTCCCGCCACAAACAACAGCCAGACGAAACCCATACTAACAAAGACCAAGGTCAAGAACGCCGACAATGTCCACCCTCCGACAATACCTGTAAAAACCAATCCTACTATACCTACAATGAATAAGGCCGCCAAGCCATAAAAGAGTATTACTAATCCGCAATACTGCAAAAAAGCACTGATTATCGACTGAATGAGCAATACAGGATTGAGTCCCTTAACCGAGTCAAACATAACAACAGCTAATATTCCCATCGGGAAAAAGAAAATCCCATAGGTTTGTAAAGACCAGAAAACCGCACTGCTTGTTTTAGCATAAGAAAAATCATTATAGGCGACATAAAAGGTCACAGGCCCAAAGAAAGAAGCGTAGCATGCGACTAACCTGAGAAATTGCCAGAACATCTCGCCCAGAGATGCCATACTGCCTATGGTCTCCGGCGCCCGCAATCCACCTTCCGCACTATTGCGGATGCACTCACAAAAGTACCAGTACACATACAATCCAACGACAATTTTCACAAAAAATCCCGGGATTGATACGAAAAAACCAAATGGGCCAAGCAATTTGGCCAGAATATCAATTAATAACGGTATTGCAATAATTACCCCGAGAACCGTCAGGCCCGGCACGCTTATCGGATATAGAAAAATGTCGATAATCCACGGCAGTTTGCGTTGGCCGGCAGATTCGGCTTCATCTTCGTCCTGTCTTCTTAAAAGTGCCTGCTCACTTCCAGGAAGACCATTATAACCGGCTGGCAAAGTTGCTGCTCTACCCTCCTTTGGTGGAATCTTAAAAAGCGAGGGGTCTAAAACCGAACCCGCAGGACTCATCAGTAAAGTGCCGGAACCAATCTGACTTGTTACCGGCTTTGCGTCCTCTATTTCCGGGATAATGATGATGTTGCCGCACTTAGGGCACTTACCCCTTTTGCCCGCATACATTTTCGAAACATTGATATTCCGGCCGCAGTTTCCACACTGAAACGTAACGATAATTGATTTATCCGGCACTAAGACAATCTTACCACATTTTGGGCATTTACCCCTCCTGCCCGCGTGTTTATCTTCGACGTTGATTTTGTGACCGCAATTTTTACAGCTAAATCTAATCACGATGGCCTCTCCCTCTCAAACCGCCTTCGGCCCCACACCGCTCGGCGGCCGAAAGCCGAGAAAAAGTCAAGAGCCTGTCAACTTTTCTTTTATCAGCTCCCTGGCTTTGTTGAGAGCGTCTTTGATTTTCTCCGGTTTTTTACCGCCTGCCTGGGCCATTTGCGGCCTTCCGCCGCCGCCGCCATCGACTATCGGTGCAATCTCCCTGACCAACACGCCGGCCTTCAGTCCCTTCCTGACTAAATCATCGGTGAAACCGGCCAACAATGTCACCTTGCCGTCATCATCAAAGCCCAGAACTACAGCGGCAGATTTTGCCTTCTTTTTGAGCATGTCGACAGCTTCTCTGGCCTGCTCGACCGACGTCGTTGAGAGACGACCAATGATTACAGAAGTGCCGTCTATTTTTTCACACTTTTCCAGGAGCTTCTTTGCCTCATCCTTTGCGTCAGAGCCTGCTCGTCCTGCGCCCGATTTGAGCTTTTTTGCAAGTTTCTTATTTTCTTTTATCAACCTGTCAACACGGTCAACCAATTCTTCGGCACTGGTCTTAAGCATAACCGAAAGCTTGTCAACAATTTCGCCTCGGTCCTCGAGATAGTTGGTGAGCCCGGAGCCGGTCAGTGCTGTAATCCTGCGGACGCCGGCGGAAATGCTTTCTTCCTTGATTATCTTGAAGCCGCCTATTTGTCCCGTATTATCACAGTGTGTCCCGCCGCAGAATTCCCTCGAAAAAGCATCCCCAAGCAGTTTCTCGTCTGCCGCACCAATAGCCACCACCCTTACTTCGCTTCCATACTTTTCGCCGAAAAGCGCCATAGCCCCTAACTTTTCCGCCTCCGCCCTCGGCATCACTACGCACGTTAAAGGCAAATCTTCCGTGATTTTCTGTCTAACTAAATTCTCAACCTCTTTTGTCTGCTCACCCGTCAGGGCCTTGGGGCAGGTGAAATCAAACCTCAAATAGTCCGGCCCAACAAGGCTGCCCTGCTGCGCTACAGATTTACCCACTACTTTCTGCAGCGCCCACTGCAGCAGGTGAGTAGCTGTATGGTTTTTCTTTATCGAGTCCCTTCTCTCTCGACTGACGATTGCCTTCACCTTTTCGCCAGCACTAAATGAGCCTTCGGCTACATGGCCCTGGTGAATAACACAGTTGGCTATCTTCGTCGTACTTTCAACGATAAACTTTCCGTGCTCCGATTTGATAATACCACAATCACCAATCTGCCCACCCGCTTCCGCATAAAAGCAAGTCCTGTCGAGGACAATCCCAACTTCCCCCTCAACTTCAATATTACCGTCGTTCCTGAATCCCTTCTCATCAACAAAGCCGACTATTTTACTGTCGCAATCGTCGACATGGTATTTATGCAGGTCTTCCGTTTTCGACAAAATAGTAACGCTAACCTTTTCAGATATAGATATGGAATCCTTAACAGATGCTGCCCTTGCGCGCTGTCTCTGCTCTTCCATCAGTTCGTTAAATTTGACCGTATCGACTTTGAGGTTTCTTTCATCGGCCATCAGTTCGGTCAAATCAAACGGAAAGCCATAGGTATCATAAAGCTGGAAGGCATCCTCGCCGCTGATGGTTTTCTCTCTGCCCGCCTTGGCCCGTTTGGCGGCGGCGTTGAAGAGTTCAATGCCCCTGTCGAGCGTCCTGCCAAAGCTTGCCTCTTCCGATTCGACGACCGTTGAGACGTGGTCGGCCCTCTCCTTTATTTCGCCAAACGCCTCACCCAAACAATCAACAACGACCGGCACGAGTTTATATATAAACGGCTCGTGCATTCCAAGCTCTCTGCCAAACCTCGAAGCCCGGCGAAGTATCCTACGAATTACATAACCCCGACCCTCATTCGAGGGTGTCGCTCCATCGGTTATCGCAAAGATTACGGCACGAATATGGTCTGATATGACTCTGAAGGCATTGTCGATATTGTTGTTGAGCCTGGAGGTGTATTTGTGGCCGGTTATCTCGGCGATACCTTCGACTATGGGCATAAACAAATCGGTATCATAATTGCTCTTTTTTTTCTGCAGCACCGCTGCGATTCTTTCCAGGCCGGCACCGGTATCGACGTATTTGGCGCCTAATTCGAGGAGTCTGCCCTCATCGGTACGATTATACTGTATAAAGACCAGGTTCCAGAGTTCGATGAACCGGCTGCAGCCGCCGTTGACGGCGCATTTGTGGCCGGGGACACCTTTTTTATCGCACACATCAGGCCCAAGGTCGATATGTATTTCGCTGCAGGGCCCGCAGGGACCGATATCGCCCATTTCCCAGAAATTACCTTTTTTCCCGAAAGCCAGGACCCGCTCTGCCGGTATCGGAGTCACCTTCGTCCACAGCCTGTCGGCCTCATCATCTCTGGGCAGGCCTTCGCCATCATAACCGGCAAAAACCGTCGCCCACAAGCTGTCCGGGGCAATCCCCCAAACCTTTGTGAGAAGCTCCCAGGCCCATTCGATTGCCTCAGCCTTAAAGTAATCATCGAACGACCAATTGCCTAACATCTCGAAAAAAGTGTGGTGATAGGTATCTTTGCCGACTTGCTCAAGGTCGTTGTGCTTACCGCTTACCCGCAGGCATTTTTGGCTGTTGACCGCACGCCCATACTCCGGCGACACAAGGCCCAGAAAGATGTCCTTGAACTGGTTCATCCCCGCATTGGTGAAAAGTAACGTTTCATCACCAATAGGCACGATGGGCGAGCTGGGGACAAACTCGTGCCCCTTGTCCTTGAAAAAATCTATAAAGCCGCTTCTGATTTGCTCTGCACTTAACATTTCATTTCTCGTGTTGCGTCTCTGACTTTAAACCTTTGGCAACGAGGATTTTTTCTTTTATCTCATCGCACAAATCCTTGTTTTCAGTTAGATATTTCTTGGCGTTCTCTCTGCCCTGCCCGAGGCGGATGTCCCCGTAGTTTAACCAGGCGCCGCTCTTTTCCACACAACCGCAATCAACTCCCAAATCAAGCAAGTCGCCTTCATAGCTTATTCCGTGGTCGAACATAAGGTCGAATTCCGATTCACGGAAAGGCGGTGCTATTTTATTCTTTACCACTCTGCCCCTGACTCTGCTGCCCACTGCGATGCCGCCGTCCTTAATAGTCGCCAGCCGTCTTACGTCGATTCGGACCGAGCTGTAAAACTTCAGTGCCCTTCCGCCGGGAGTGGTTTCCGGATTGCCAAACATCACGCCGATTTTCATCCGGATTTGATTTATGAACAGAAGGACGGTTTTGCTCCTGCCGATGACTGCGGTAAGCTTTCTCATCGCCTGGCTCATTAATCTTGCCTGCAGTCCGACGTGTGTGTCACCCATCTGGCCTTCGATCTCCGCTGCCGGGGTAAGTGCGGCCACCGAATCGACAACTATCACATCGACCGAATTGGACCTGACCAGCATCTCCACAATTTCAAGAGCCTGTTCACCGGTGTCGGGCTGGCTGACCAGCAGGCTGTTGACATCAACGCCCAGTCTTTTGGCCCATGTGGTATCGAGCGCGTGTTCGGCGTCGATAAACGCCGCCACTCCGCCCCCGCGTTGAGCACTTGCAATGACGTGAAGAGCCAGTGTAGTCTTGCCGGACGATTCCGGGCCATAAAGCTCCGTAATCCTGCCTCGGGGCACGCCCGCACCTCCAAGAGCCATGTCCAGCGACAGAGAACCGGTCGGTACGCCCTCGATCTTGGCGTACCTGTGCTCATCCATTTGCATAATCGCGCCCTGGCCGTATTGCTTTTCAATCTGCGCAATCACACGCTGCAAGGCGGTTTCCTTGCCGGTTGTTTGGGACCTCAAAGCCTCTACCTTGCCCTTGCCTGTTTGGGACGTTTTTGTCTTTGCCATCTTTATAACCTCCAATCTTATAAAAATTAAAAGCTTAAAACTAAAAGCTAAAAACCATAGTTTAAAATTCAAAACTCATTTCTTCCCTTTCAGGGTCAAGATACTCGATC
>CAYVIT010000120.1:0-9525 GCA_964451425.1 uncultured Pirellulales bacterium | reverse complement strand
CTTACTCTCTGCGCTATGCCGACCTTTTTCAGTCTTTCAACGGTTCTGATTACTTGACCGACTTTGATATCCTTATAAATAACCTCATCTAATAGTCTTTGAGAGCCAGATTCTGCTCCGAAACTGAGGTAACGACACCCTGATTTTTTCAGGGTATTCACAAAATCCTCCCCGAATTTATCAAATGCACGGTCAAACGTATCAAATCTGCAAAATGAAGTCCACTTTATTTTTAATCCTTTTTTTAAAATAAACTCTGCAATTTCATACACTCTTTTCGGTTTTATAAAGAATTCATCCTCGTATGCAAAACAAAAACTGTCGATGTTGTATTTATTGTAAAGGTATTCTATTTCGTCAATGACCCTGTCCGCACTTTTGAAACGATACTTTCTCTTGTTTATAGCAGGATTATAACAGAAACTGCATCTGTATGGACAGCCTCGGGATGTGTGAACCGGCGCTGTAGACGAGAATGGGAAATGTTTGCCAAGAAGTTCATAGGGCAAATCAAACTCAAGTTCATTCATATCTATAAACTCGCGAGGCGGATTTACTACAACATTCTTATTATTGTCTTTATAAGCAATCCCTTTAACTTCGGACAAATCCTGCCCATTCATCAAGGATAGAGATAGTTCCTGGATTGTTCTGTCTCCCTCTCCGACAACAACAACGTCAACATATTCATTTTGTAGAGATTGCTCAGGAAGTAATGATGGATGTACTCCGCCAATAACGATTGGAATCTTGTTATTATACCTCTTTACTAATTTTGCAACGCGTAAACCATTGGATATCATTTCGCCGGTCAACATTCCAATCCCAACGAAAAGATAATCATCCAATTTAAGCTTTTTGATATTATCAACACCCATATGAAATATCGACACATCTATGTTGGTTTTAAGTAGAGCTTGGGCTATATAAAGCAATCCCACGGGATATGTAAATCCCGCCAACTTACTTCCTGGATAAACTAACAGAACTTTCTTTTTATTAGCTATAGGCATAGCGACTATTTATGTCATGAGTTGTTTGATAAAAATCTTCTATGGTTTTGATAATGTAATCGATGTGCTCCCGTCCTAATTCCTGGTGTACCCCGACGTGAAGTCCATTATTGCCGATATATTCAGCATTCGGAAATTCCCCGAGCTCATAACCCAAAAATTCAAAACCCGGACACTGGGTAGGCATAGATAAAAACAAGTTTCTTGTATCAATATGATGTTTTTCCAAAAAATCCACAAATTCATTTCTGCTGAAGCCGACACCCTCCTGAAGAATAATCGGAAAAGCATGCGGGCCAATAACTTCGTCCGGCTCTTCTTCTATACTTATAAGATAAGGTGCAAATTTCCTGAATTTATCCATCATATACTTAAGATTATCTCTCCTCTTACTATGGATTTCATAATATATATCAATATTACCAAGGCCGATCGCAGCTTCCAACTCGTTCATTTTTGCGGAATAGCCGATTCTTTCAAAAACGAACCTTATATCGTGGTTGTCACCATACTGAAACCTTTTTGAACAGTATCCGGAATTCGTATTCAATACGCACACTTTGCATTTACAGGCCCTTCCATGTGATTTAAGCGACCTTAAAACCTCCGCAAAATCTTCTCTGTCAGTAACAACTATTCCGCCCTCGACAGTAGTAACGATATGAGCAACATACAAACTATAGGCAGCCATATCACCCAGGGTTCCAACATTTTTACCCTTATAAACCGCTCCATGTGCCTCGGCGGCATCCTCAATAACATAAAGATTGTACCGGTTTGCTATATCATTTATTCTATCCATATCAGCAGGTTTGCCCATAAGATGAACGGGCATTATTGCTCTGGTTCTATCCGTAATGACCTCTTCGATTCTTTCAGGGTCAATATCTAAAGTCCTTCGGTCAATATCTACAAAGACCGGTTCGAAACCGGCTTGTAACACGGCATTGCCGGTAGCGACAAAAGACAATGCTGGAATAATTATCTGGTCGCCTCTCTCGGCACCAAAATCATAAAGAACAGCCAACGCCAAGGCGTCCGCATCTGTGCCGCTTGAAAGGGCGACCGCCTCTTTTACCCCTACGATTTCGGCAAACCTTTTCTCAAATTCTCTAACATACCTGCCATTAGTTAGTCTGTTTGAATCGAGAATCTCTCTTATCAAATCTTTAGACTTCTGAGTAACCGATATGGTCCCGAATGGAATTTTCATTTATGTCCCCAGTAACCTGTCGGCTTTCCTATACCTCTGTGGTGTCCCAATATCTATCAATGCTTTTTCGCCTATGTAACCGTAAAATTCCTTATTAACAATTGCAGGGAAAAGCTCTTCTTCCAGTGAATACTTTTGATTCGCCGGTATCAACGACAATATCTCTCTTTGAAATAAATAAATACCGGCACTAATGAAACCGCCTTTTTGGCATCCGGCCTTTTCGGCAAAATTGATGATACGCTGTTGTTCCCCCAAAGTAACGTTCCCATAATCACCGGCATCCTCTATGCTCGTTAGAACAATAGAAGCCAGTGCCTTTGTTTCCAAATGAAACCCAAGAAATCTTTTCAAATCCACGTCACAGTAGGAATCCCCATTTACAACTAAAAACGGTGAAGTGCTGGTAAAACGTTCCGCATTCTTTATTGCTCCCGCAGTGCCTAAAGGCGCCTTTTCCTCTGAAAATATGATTTGCAGAAGACCTTTTCTGTTTTGATAATATCGTTTTATGAAATCACCCATATAGCCTATACATAAAATACATCTTCTAAACCCGGCACCTGCCAGGTAATCAATAAGGATATCCAGAAACGGACGACCGCCAATCTCGGCCATCGGCTTGGGCCTGTCTTCCACTACCGATTGAAGACGTTTTCCCAAGCCGCCGCTCAGGATAACTACATCTATACCTTCAGTTCCAATGTGCTCCATTCTTCTTCATGGCTTTCGGTATAATAAATAATCTGACTGCCTACCTTCTCAAATGAAAACTTAACATTCAAAAAGCCTTTCAATGCGTCTTTTACCTGCTGGTGCCTTTCAGGAGGAACGAATAAAAGCATAAAACCTCCGCCGCCTGCCCCTAAAAGTTTTCCACCTATAGCTCCGGCTTTTAATGCGGTATCGTATATATTGTCTATTGTGAGATTGGATACCTTGCCTGAAATACTTCTTTTTAGTTTCCAGGATTCATGCAGCAGACGTCCAAAGTCAAGAATATCTCCATTGCCATTGAGAATATCTCTCGCTTCATCCACCATCTGCTGCATTGTGTTTAGCTCTTTTGTCTTCTGTGGAGTACTATTAATCTGCTCCTTAGCTATTTCGGAGGCATAACGCGATAAACCTGTAAAAATTAACATCAGGTGATTCTGGAGCTGTGCTATTTTTTCTTTTTTTATAGTAACCGGCTCTACTCTGAACAGTTCGTCTTCACTGAAGACTATTCTATTGAATCCCCCATAGGCCACAGCCATTTGGTCCTGTGAGCCTACATTTTCTTTAAGAACCTCCCTTTCTATGTGAATCGCTTCTTTAGCCAATTGAAATTTGGACGTAATGACTCCTTTCAAGGCACGCAGACAATGAACTAAGCCTACTGTAAACGAAGAACTTGAACCCAGGCCTGAACGTGCAGGAAGGTCCCCGTCGTGATGAATTTCTATGCCCTTATCAATGTTGAAATATTCCAACAGCGCCCTTACAGCCGGGTGTTGAATCTCGCTTGTATATTTGACATTTTCTATCTTCCCGTAGACAATTCTGTGCTTATGTTCAAAAAAAGGAGGCAGATAACGGACAGTGATATAACAGTACTTATCAATTGTCGTAGATAGAACGGCGCCGCCGTTCTTCCTGTACCACACTGGGTAATCCGTTCCGCCGCCAAAAAACGATATCCTATACGGCGTTCTGCTTATAATCATAATAAAACCCCCATTTAATGTGTATTACAACAATCCTTTAAGCCTGGCTGCCAGATAAATCGCAGAGCCTGCCACTTCTAAAAGTAGCCCGTCACTAATCAATTGTTTCAGTTTGTCTTCAGTGACTAAAACAACTTCAATTTCTTTTTCCGCTCTTTCCTCAATGACGGGTCTGGCGTCTTTGCCAAGAAAAAAATGCAACATAGTATTAATTCGACTTGGTGCGACTGTAAACGAGCCTATATACGTCATTGAATCGCAAACAAATCCCGTCTCCTCGGCGAATTCTCTTTCAGCAGCATCTACACGTGACTCTCCATCGTTAATATAACCTGAGGGAAATTCGAGAGTGTAAACTCCTAATGCCGGCCTGAATTGCCGCACTAATATAATTTTTTTATCTCTCGTAACACCCAGTATTACCGCAGAATCACCACAAGAGAGCCTGTAATAAGGCTCGCTGTTTGAATAGGCTTCAGTGGTAGCTTCTATCGCAAACCACCTGGTCTGAAAAACCTTATGATATAAACGAGTTTTGTGTAAACTTTCCGCCACTACTGCTAACAGCCATATCTCTTTTATGTTTTCTCTCAACGCTTTGAATGAGAGATTGTACCGGCTGGTCCCCTAACAATCGCCTTCTTAACTTATGCCTGAGCATATCTTTGATGTGCAGCAGAGTTTCTTCGCCGAACTTTTCCACAATCATATTTTGGTAGCGCCGACTACTATAGAACTTATTAAAAGCATCATCTCTAAACCTCAATATCTCATCCGGGGCCAGATACTTGGTCGGCAACGGCTGAGTCTCATATCCGTACTGAGAGTAACCAAGCCAGGAATCAGATAAAGGAAGGTTCTCAGCCAGGGCCTCTTCATAAAGTTTGGAGCCGGGATATGCCATAGTGACATAAAAATTCGCGTATTCCGGATTTATCTCCACAGCCAAGTCGAAGGTTTCCTGCATAGTGCCAACGTCATCATCAGGTAAGCCAAAAATGAAGTTCCCGCCGATATAAACTCCGGCGTTGTTTATCATTTTGACCACATTTCTTATCTTCTCATCATCGAATCTACCCTTGCTGACACGATCGCGTATCTTTTTTGAACCCGCTTCAAAACCTATACCAAGCCAGTTAATCCCGGCTTTCTTCATTTTTGCCAATTTTTTTTCATTTATTGTGTCAACTCTTGCGTAAACCCATATATTAAGTTCGTATTTCCTCTCTATAATAAGGTCACACAACTCAATGACATGTTTTTCGTTAAGGTCGAACATCTCATCCATAATTTTCAGGTTTCTAATGCCGAAATTCCTCACAAGATAGTCTATTTCTTCTATCACCTTTTTAGGGTCTCTGTATCGTATTTTATGTTTTCCGAAAATAGCGTTAATACAACAGAATGAACAATTGAAGGGACAACCCAGGCTCGTATAAATAACTCCATAAGGCATTCTATCGTTTATATGGCCAAAACAATGCCAGTTATGAGCTCGGTATTTACTCATAGGTAATAAATCCCACGCCGGCATAGGTAAGTCATTCGGATCAACCAACTCCGCTCTTGGATTAGAAAACAGTTGGTCTCCTTCTCTGTACCATAAACCCTTAATGTCTTTAAAATCAGTTCCGGAAAGTAAATCCACCAATGTATAAAATCCCTCGCCCTGACAAACCAAATCCACAGGTTCTTCAACGAGCGTTCTCTTTGGTAAAGCTGAGGGATGCAGCCCCATTAATATAGTTGTAGATTTACAGGCCGTATCATTAATCTCCTGCAGTATTTTCCTGGCACCGGCCATATTCATCGTAGATGCCGAAGGATTTGTACCGGATACAACCACTGCGACCAAACGTGGCTGGAATTCAGTAATAGCAGGGATAACACATTCAGGCTCTATTTCAGAATCTATTATTCTGACATCAAAGCCCCTTTCCCTGACAAATGCAGCGAGCAGGGCTGCCCACAGCGGAGGTTCAAGGCCCGATATAGATTTGCTTAGTTCCTGATACAGTTTTTTCTGAGCGCCCGGCTTAATAATTAACAGGTCGATTCCTTTTGTAAGGTCAATTTTCATTTTCTTAATACCTGACTCTTTCTCTAAAATATGTTTCTTCTTATACGATTATCATTCTAATGTTTTACTTTACCGGTCCCGGATATGCCGGATTTTCCCACCCTTCGACCGGTTCTTCTGCATCAGGAATTTCAACAGAAAACTTATGGTTTCTTATATGCGCAGCCAACATAGTTATGCCCAAACGCTGTTCTATAGAACGTATTCTGATATGCCTTCGAATTGAGAAAGCTTGTTTCCAGGATTAACTAATAGGACATCAAGCATATTTAATTCTTTCTGTGAAACCATGTTTAACCATCTGTTTCTGCTTTAGGATATCCATAACGTTATCGTATATTCGGTTTGCATCCGGTGCCTTATTCTGATAAGGTTCACATAAGCATTTAGTGTGGTCTTCAAGCCCCAATGCCTTTACAGGATAGCCCGAAACATCAGATAGTTCATAGGCGATGGAGCGTGAGGCTCCACATATTTCAAAACTTGAGTCGATTACAAGTCCGAGTTCAGATATTCTTAAAGGTTCCAAATACTTCTCTGTAATTTCGAAAGGCTTGAGCCACAAAATGTGGACAATGTTGCACGTTATACCCTCCTTGCCCAACAACCTTGCCGCCTCATCAACAGCAAACCTTGGAGATGATACAACAAACAGGGTAATATCCGCTTGATCATACACGATATCCGCCATTTCAACGGTATTATTGAAACTATCCCTGTGCTCACTTACATACATCGGGTCATCATATTTCATAAACACTCGCCAAGCCTGTTCATATTCGCCCGGCGTCATTGGAGAGCAAACCCGAAGCCCAGGAAAGTGCATAAAGACACTATGCAGAACACCAGAATGTACTGGACCGAGTCCTTCGCTGGCTAATGCTCGGATAAAAACAGGAGCACTTCTCCCATGAAGCTCTTTACACTTCGCCGCATAATTAAGAAGAGGGCTTCCATTTAGAATAAGAAAATCCTGGAAACGAACGACAAAAATCGGTCTCTTTCCTACCATCGCAGCCCCAACTGCTATACCTGCACCAGCAACATCGCTCATGGGAAATTCTATAATCCCTTTGGTATCAGGAACAGTGCCATTAACCCAACCTACCGCACTTATACATTGTCCCAGCAGAATGCCCCCATTTTCTTCTAAATGTCTACGGGTTACTTCTTTAATGGTTTCAGCAACGGTTTTCTTTCCCATAATTCCTTCATAGATTTTTGTACTTGTTTTTCAATTCTGTTAACTGCTTCCCGCTGCCCGAGCCGAATTAGTTGCTCGGTGGTCATACTATAACGGTCCCACTGGGTCGGACCATCTGTACCAACACCAACATGCCAATAGCCACGACATACACGACAATTCATCAAAGCTGGTAAATCACTCGTTAAGTCTTTCGTGTAATGCAATACTGCCCAGGGATCATCGGCAACATCAACGGCACGCATACCCAATGCTTTCACAACATCAGTTATCTTCCATGAACGCCGAACATTGGTCCTGGTTAAAATAGAAAGATCATTATCCATACAAACAAAATAAACCGGCAATTTGTGTTTAACTGCAAACCCCATGGCAGCTAATACGTAATCTTCCTCTGCAGCGCCATCACCAAAGATACACACGGTTTCTTTACCACTTGCCAAGGCAGCACCTACGCCCTGCGGCACATTCTCACCAATCAGGCCGTGATGGCCAAACATAGTTAATCCCCCCTCGTGATACTGCAGGCAATTTGAACCAGCTTTGCCCTGACTCGTTCCGGATGGTAAACCCAACAGCTCATCCCTTAACATCTCAGGACTGCCACCAAAAGCGAGATAAATGTCGTGGGCCCGATGCTGAGCAAAAACCATGTAATTTCTAATTTCCAACGAAAGAGCGGCAGCTACAGCTTCTTGTGAGGAAGATAGATAAACGGGATAGACGACTTCTTTTCTATTAATTGCATCTATCAGGCCCAGCTCAAAGTAGCGCACCAGGCACATTTTCTCGAAAAGCGTAAGAGACAATTCAACATCAAATTCTTTAACAATATCTACAGGAACATTGTAGTCCGGACTTCGCACAGGGTGTCCTCCGTTTATGTTTCCTAAGTATGACTTTAACAAACAAAGGTTAAAAATAACCTAACAAACAAGCTCTTTAGCTCAAACCGACCGTTTGTGTTCCAATTAATTGGCATAATAATTCGGCTTGAGCTTTCAAGCATTCCTTTAACTATTCTTCCATTTTGCGTGCAGGGCTACAACATCGTCATCCGTGACAAATTTCTTTTTTGCAACATTATCTTTAAAAAACCGTGAAAACTCTTTTACTTCCTGACGGTTTAGCTTAAATCCCAACTTGCCTATCCCCTTCTCAAGGGCATGTTTACCGGACAGTTTGCCAAGGACTAAACTATATCCCGGCAAACCTATATCTTTGGGATTCAGCAACTGATATGTCTGAGAAGATTTTAGTAAACCGTCCTGATGAATTCCTGATTCATGAAGAAAAGCATTTCTGCCAACGATAGCCTTATTATATGCTATCTTTATTCCAGATAATTGTTCAACTAACCTGCTTGTATGTATGATTTCTTTCGTATTGATATAATCTATGTTCTTTCTAAACTTATCTTTTCTCACTTTCAGCGCCATAATAACTTCCTCTGAAGCAGCATTTCCGACACGTTCACCTATGCCGTTAATAGTAACTTCCACCTGTTTGGCACCGGCTTCTATACCTGCTATAGTATTAGCCACCGCCAATCCTATATCGTCATGACAATGTGTAGAAACAATAATATCTTCTGGTAACGCATCCACTATCTTTCCGACAAAAATACCATATTCATCCATTGTCGCATAACCAACGGTATCCGGAAGTTCTATTGTAGTTGCACCAGCATTAACACAAGCTCTACAAACTTCCATCAGATAATTAAGTTCGCTTCTGGTAGCATCTTCTGCAGCAAATTCGACATCCTCTGCGAAAGTTTTTGCATATTCAACCATTTCCACTGAGAGATCCAGTGCCTGTTCACGTGTCATATTAAACTTGTGTCGCAAATGAATATCAGATGTTCCCATAACCACTTGAATACGTCTTTTCTCAGCATCTCCGAGTGCTTCTGCAGCAACCTCTATGTCTCTCATATTAGCCCTGCACATTGCGCTAATAACTATGGAATCACCAAATTCTTTGGCAATAAGACTTACACTCTCAACATCTGCATCTGACGCTACAGGGAAGCCCGCTTCTATTATAGGAACACCTAATTTGGCGAGTTGCTCGGCAATTTTAAGCTTTTCCTCTGGTAAAAAATTTACTCCCGCCGCTTGTTCTCCATCTCTTAATGTAATATCGTTAATTAATATAGACTTCATGGGGTTTTCTATCTCCTAACATAGCACTATCTGATATAGCCCTCACCGGAGCTTTTACTTCTCTCTTCGCCAATGCTCTTTTTATTCTTTCACAGGCCTCCTCAATGATTTCCGGCTGTCTCGTATAACAAAGCCTCA
>CAYVIT010000119.1:0-9678 GCA_964451425.1 uncultured Pirellulales bacterium | reverse complement strand
CTGTTGCTGCGAGCGTAGTGGCATGCTGCGCCAGACCGTAAGAGATATTCGGTAACTGTGTGGGGTATTGAGGCGAGTATTTGTGGGCTATTGTATTACCATCGGGACATACCAGCGCAAGAAAATCTCCTTCCTGATTGAGGTTGAAGTTAGTGTGATAGTAGCCGGCCGGGTCGCGATACGGATAAAGCTCAGGCGTCTTGCCCGAGGCGAAGACAATCAGGAACTCGCCGGGTTCTATCTGGGGTCCGTTAGGAAACCGCCACATTGTCAGATTGGAATTGCTGTCAGTCAGATACCAGCCGTTCAGATTTATAGTTGTGTCCGTAGGATTGTAAATCTCAATCCAGTCGGAGGACTCCCCGTTACCATCCAGCAGTTCGCCATCTTCCAGTGGTTCACTGCTGGCGTTGCTGGCCATAAACTCGCTGATGTTTATGTGTGGTGCTACTATCTGCCAGTTTTGAGCCAACAGCGCCAAGTCGACCATATTTACACTATCGGCTCCGTTGAGGTCGGAAAGGCACCCAGGCGTCATACATCCTGCAGATAACCACTGTAAGGCAAAAATCCGTAGGTCTAAGGAATTAACTGTATGGTCTTCGTTAATATCGCCTAAAAGTGGTGCTTGGGCAGAAGCCGGGAAGGCCAAAAATGTTGTCAAAAACGCTGATAGTAATGATATTTTCAAGTATTTCGCTATTTTCATTTCCTTCCTCAATGATGTATCAACCCACCGATTGTGGTTTTGTCTTTGCGGATTCCCATTTCGCCATTGTTGCGAAACCGGAAAACGGACTACTTGCTACATTAAACTCCTGATTCTATATATAGTAGACGTAAAAGAGCCCAAAAAATTACATATTTTTTACAACTCTTATAAAATACATTATAACAAACACAAGGCGGCTGAGTCAACGCCTTTTTTAAGTTGAAGTTTAGACTGTAGAATATCATAGGGACATAGTGTACAGAATTGATGGCTCACTTTAGGAAGATGCAGGGGATGATAACAGCTCCCGCCTGTCGAGAGCCTCAAGGCCGAACGGCAGTCGAAACTGACTTTGTGTATTTACCCTTAAGTCCGGGTTCTCCGTGAGAAGTCCCAAGGACTACGGATTGGCAATGCCCGGTGATGGCGCAGCCGCTTCCCAATTCGCCGCGTCATTGCCATATTGCTGTTTGTTGCCATAAACTCGCTTATGACCAGCAATAGCGAATACCTGGTTGTCGCAGATACTTGAAAGATGTGGTGTTTGTGAATTCTCAAAAAGCCGTGAAATATGGTCGTTGTTGTCTTTACATTATCTTGCAATTAAATGCCGAATTGAGGTATACTTAAGGCCAGAGGATTCCGGTATTTGTTAACGGTTTTTAATTGACACGTTTTTTCGGTAAATATCAGTTATCAGGAGGCAGATATGAAACGACAGGGAAAATTCTTAGTAGTTGTATATTTTTGTTTGGTGATTCTTGCTGACGTTCTTGCAGATGAAAATCTTCGCGTTTTGCCCGAGACAATTGACGGCGTCCCTGCAAATAAGATAATGGGTCATTACCTTCGACAACAGGCCGCGAAGCAGTTCGAAAATTGGAAGACCGAATATGAGCAGCGCAAAACGGCGGAGCAGATAGCGGAGTATCAGAAGCGCCTGCACGAAAAATTCCTCGAGGTCCTCGGCGGTCTGCCCGACCGCACCCCGCTGAACCCACAGGTTACTGGTATTGTTTCCCGAAATGGCTACAATGTTGAGAAGGTCATTTTCGAAAGCCAGCCAAAGCACTTTGTTACAGCGGTCTTATTTCTGCCTGATTCCGAAAGGTATAAGCCGCCTTATCCCGGCGTACTCGTCCCTTGTGGACACGCACAAAACGCAAAGGGATATGAATCGTACCAGAAAATGGGGGCATTATTAGCTCTTAACGGAATGGCGGCCTTGGTTTTCGACCCCATCGACCAGGGTGAGAGAGGTCAGTTGCTTGAGGAATGGCCGCAGCTTTGGGGTACGAAGGCACACAATATGATCGGCGTCGGCAGTATCCTGCTTGGAAGAAATACCGCAAGTTTTGAAGTATGGGATGGTATGCGGGGTATAGATTATCTGCAATCCCGTCCCGAGGTCGACCCGAATCGCATCGGGTGCACAGGTAATAGCGGAGGAGGCACACAGACCTCGTACCTTATGGCGCTGGACGAGCGTATTGTCGCGGCGTCACCGAGTTGTTACATTACAAATTTCGACCGTTTGCTCAATACTCTCGGTGGACAGGATGCCGAACAGAATATCTATGCCCAGCTTGCTTTCGGAATGGACCACGCCGACTATCTGATGATGCGAGCGCCGACGCCGATACTTATCTGCGCCGCGACAAAAGATTTCTTTGATATCGGGGGGACCTGGAGTTCTTTTCGTTACGCCAAACGCCTGTATACACGTTTGGGATTTTCAGAACGCATTGAACTATTGGAAAACGATGCTGAGCATAATTACAACCAGCAGGCAAGAGAAGGCGTAGCGAGGTGGATGTCACGCTGGCTGCGTGGGAAGGATAAACCAATAACCGAACCGGAAATCGAGCTGCTCTCTGAAGAAGAGATTCAGTGTACTCCGGACGGCCAGGTAATACTGCTAAAGGGGGCACGTTCCGTTTATGACTTGAATCGAGAATATGAGAAGGACTTGGCCAAACAACGTAAAAGGCTGTGGACAAAAACCGAGTCTGCTGAGTTGATAAGTCAGGTGCGTAAAATTGCCGGTATCCGAAGGCTATCGGAACTTCTCAAGCCGGAAGTGGAAGAGTTCGACGTCATTGAGCGAGATGGCTATCGCATTAAGAAAATGATTATAAAACCCGAGGAAGGTATTTATCTGCCGGCGATGTTGTTTGTACCTTCGCAAAAAACAAGTAAAGACGCAGTATTATATCTTCATGGGGAAGGTAAAGTCACAGACGCAGCGCCGGGCGGACATATCGAGAAGCTCGTAAAAACCGGTCAGACAGTATTGGCTGTGGACTTGCGCGGAGTCGGCGAGACACATGGAGTCGGCCAACCGTATTTCGAGCCTTATTTTGGTTCCGATGGCCAGGATTTCTATATCGCTTATGTCCTCGGGCGCTCTTACGTCGGCATGCGAGCAGAAGACGTGCTCGTATGTGCGCGTCTTTTGCAACAAAAGCAATCCCGCCAGCTTTCTCTGATTGCAATCGGTCACGTTGGTATTCCGGCACTGCACGCTGCAGCTCTTGAGCCGGATTTGTTCGGCTCCGTAAAGCTGATGCGTACTTTAATCTCGTGGTCGAATGTAGTCGAGATAGGCAAGTCTCAGGATCAGCTTGTTAACACCGTCCATGGAGCACTTACCGTATACGACCTTCCTAACTTGGCTGAAACTCTTGGAGAGAAACTGACAATTGAAGAACCCCTCAACGCTTTGGGTAAGCCCATAATGGTGGAGTGAAAATCGTGAAGATAGATTTTATAAGATTGAAAACAAGAACGGCATCTCTTGCAGGGTGTATAATTTTCTGCTTGGGTCTTTCCCACCTTTCTTACGGGCAAACTTCGCCAAAAGCCGATTGGCCGATGCTTGCACACGATGCAGCACGTTCAGGCGCAACTCCGGCGGAAATTCGACCGCCTTTCGAGCGCAAATGGTATCGACTATTCACAGATGAAGGCCTCATGGCCGGCATTCAGCCGGTTATTGCGGACGGCAAAGTTTTTGTCGGAACAATGGCGGGTATTCTGCACGCTATGGATAGTGATACTGGCAAAGACCTTTGGAAATTCAAGACAGGCGGTGCTATTCTTCATACCTGTGCTGTGGCTGACGGTAAGGTTTTCTTCGGCACTGCCGAGGGTAAAATTTACGCTATTAGTGCCGCCGACGGCAGGCTGTTATGGTCGATTAAAATTGGCCCTGCAGTCTGGAATTCGCCATTAGTTTATGATGGCGTAATTATAGTCGGCAGCCGTGACGGTGTGCTTTATGCTATTGCTGTTCAGACTGGTAGAATCAAATGGAAAGCAATAACCGGCGGGCCGCTGCTCTCAAGCCCGGTTCTGGATGTGGAGACAGGCCGACTTTATATCGGCAGCGAAGATATGCACGTCTACGCATTTGATTTCACAAGTGGCAGAAGGCTTTGGCGAAGCGAAAAGCTGCCCGGAGTCAGCTTCCGTGGGTATCATCCAGTCGTTGCGCCGGATGGTTCAGTGATGATTACCGTCAAGCCGTCTATTTCGTTGGACTCTTTTAATCCCATTCTCCACGATATGGTCGGCGAAATCTTTGGTGACTTTGCAAGTTGGCACCACACGAAGGAAGAAAATGAACGGCTCCGCCGTGAAAATTTCAAAGTGATGGAAAAGCCGGATACCTATACAAGACAACTGCAATATATTCGCAAACGCCTGACCGAACAGCCTGTTTACCAGACATTTTTTGTATTGGATTCGGTTACGGGTAAGCAAAAGTTTGTAACACCAATTGTGTACGCCGAGAGTATGAACGGCACTGGTGCTCCGCCTCTCGTCACGCCCGATGGTAAGGTGGTGGTCAAGTTTCAGGCATTGTTGCGGAGTCGATACCAGCATTACTCACCGTTCCTGAATGTCGGGTACCTCGATACCTCCACCGGCTATATCACACCGATTATGGACCAGTCGCGCACTTACGGCTGGCACGACAGCCTTCTCCTCGTCCACGATGAGCAGTGTCAGCTTGCCGTAGGTGGACGCGTGCTGTTCAACACCCATCAGGACAACGTCAACGGTATGGATTTGGATACCTTGATAGGCTATTCGGAACCGTTTTGTCGTAATATTCACGAACCAAAAGCCGGTGAAGCCATCGGAATTTGGGCAGACATTTTGCGCGACCAACAACTTCCGGTAGGTAAAGAGTGGCTCCCTCGCGGCACTGCTGTTTATGGTGGCGGTTCCGTAATTGATATGCCCATCTCAATCGCAGGCGATAGCTTTTATTACATCCCCACTCACGAAATCAACGCAGGAGCTGCCGTGATAGCCTATAAGATGCAGACAGATGGCGGGGCGGGCAAAGAGTCCGAGCCGCCAAACGCCACGTTAACTGGTGCTGAATGGGAAAAGGTTCAGAAACTTCCCTGGGAATGGGATATGCTTGAAATGGGCCGGCTCAACCATGTCCTGAAAAGCCTTCCGGGAAAAGTGCCGGGCACGCGACAGAAGCCCCTCACACAGCAGGCATCAAACCGGGTTGATGACATTACAGATGCAGAGCTTGACCGCTTCATTTGGGAAGTTCCCGTCATCAAGTTCCAGGATAGAAGTGCGTTTGCTCCTTATCAGAAAGAGCTTTCTCGCTGCGTCAAAGAGCTGATTTCCCAACAGTGGCGCCCGCTCTTATTTCCACCCGGCAAACATCCCCGTGAGGCCTTTCGCTTTTTTACCGAACCCACAGAAACCCTTTTATCACTTGCTCTCGCCTATAAGTACATCGACCCTGACCTTCAGCGGGATGTCAAACAGTATATTGCACGAATGAGTTCATCCGGCGGCCCGTTGGAAGGCCCGGTAGGGCAGCGCAGGTACAATCCCGGCGTAGGTGCTGTCCGTTCCTTATACGACCCTGTCCCGGAGAGTATGATACAGGTAAGGGACGATATTGTCCGCAGTGACTTGGCCCGGCTCTATCCCTTCTGGCTTTGGGCCGATGTGACTGATGACTGGAGCCGAATCGAACAAAATTGGGATTTTCTGCGAAAACTTATCGACCAGCCTCCGGATAGAATGGAAGAAGACTGCCGCAATGGATACTTGGCTGGCCTGATTGCATACTGTCGAATGGCGACGCGGATGAACGATGAGGAGGCCGTCCAAAAGGGCATTAGCACAGCCCAAAAAGCCTTTCGCCAGCGTCTGGAATACGAATTTGCCCACACACGCGGCGGACTTATAACACAGGTACCTGTCCTCCGCACCATATTCGGCCGTTGGAGACACCTGACCCCTGAAATTGGACGTCTCTGCGCTGCATACACAAAAAAGACACATCAAAACCTGATGGACGTCTACGTGGATTATCACCGCCCGACCTGGTACCTGGCCTGGAACGTGGAGACGATGTGGCGAAACGAGTGTCCTTTCTCGTTTCCTACAATGGCTGATGAAGTCTTCGCCGCTCGTGCTTTGATTCTTCACGAGCCGGCCGAAAAGCTTGCTCGCTCCCTTGATATTCCCTGGTGTAAAGCCGACCTGTTCTACATCCGCAAGCTTATCTTAACTCTTGAGGCACACGGCAAAGTGGACTGGCGAGATATTCGTAAACAGACTGGCGAAACTACCGGTGGGTCGGGGTGGTAGCCACGTTAATTTTTAAAAAATCAAGCCAACTGCTTTCGATATATTCTACGGGCGTAACTATTCTAAAGCATTTCCTCAAATATGCCGATTTCTAAAGTATAGAAACTGCAGATTTAAGGGGCTTTTTAATGCAAAAGATTAAAGAACGAAGAAAAGAAAAAAGGCTGCACTATGAGCTGCCTGTCCGGTTTGCAGAAGAAACAGACGGAACCTTTTTGCAGGGTCTTATGGTGGATATATCCAGCATAGGCATGGGTTTTATCTGTGAAGCCGATGTGAATTGCCCCCTTGTGAATCAAAACTTGACTATGCAGTTTAGCATTCCTCGTCTTGGCACAAGTTCCCCTGATATGCAGCAGATTACACGTACCGGTCGCGTCTTCCGCATTGACGATTTAAATGACGGACGCCATCGTGTGGCTATCCAGTTTGATGACCCGCCTTTCTGGAACCTGCTTCCTCAGTCTGATAAATAACTCTTATATCCTCAGAAACTCTGACAGCTTATAAGAGATAAACTCAGGTTTGTTGGTTATTGACCGACTTTTTCTCTTCTATTTGCTGATTTCATCCAACGATGCAAGCCAACCATTTTCTGAATACCTTCTACGTAAGAACGGTGCATTATGCCAAGCTCTTCGCTGTCCGCCGTCAGGACCTTGGGAAAATCAAATGCAGGCAGCTTCGGTGTGGGCCGCTTCAATTTCGATAGATTGGCCGACAATTCCTTGAACCTTTGCCCCCAGGCCTTGACAGTCAGGTCAGATTTTACAAGCCCTGCAAACAAACTGATATCCGTTGAGCTTGGAGAGTCAGCGAAGGGCCACGACAACCAGCCGTCGGCCAGATTACGTGAGACCTCGATTTCCGCGCTTATCCACTCTGCTTGTTGAGACTCGCTAAGATGTGGGTGATTTTGTGGTGCACCCCCTCCATACCATCCGAATTCGCCTAAGACGACCGGCTTCCCTGTATGGCAGTAAGCAAGAACCGCTTGTAGATAGCTCAGGTTCTTATTCCAATTATCTTGGGAGCCAAATGGTGCACCCATGGTCGGATAGAAATGGATAGTCATAAAATCAAGCCACTGCTTCTGACGATTTGGATTAAACGCAGCATATCGACTCGGCTGACCCGGTCGAACCAACGGGTAAGACCATTGGATATAACCTACGGTAATCAGGTGGGTCGGGTCAATTCTGCGTATAGCTTCGACCTGCCGGCGTACCCATTCGTCAGCTAAATGCTCACGAAAGCGCTGCCAGTCTTGTAATCGTAGATTTATTGCGTCGGACTTATTCTCAGGAGCAGATATCTCACCCCATTTATCAGATTCGGTGAGCTTATTTCCCCAGTCCGCTTTCAGCACAGCCTCGTTTCCGTAATTTTCTTGAAGCCACGCATTCCATCTGCTTTGCCATTCTTTGATAAACCACGGCATGTGCGGCTCGTTGAGAAGGTCCCAGGCGAAAATAGCAGGCTCCCCCTTATAGCGTTGGCCTACGACCTTCCAGAAGTACTCCAGTGCCCGAAGGGCCTCTTCGCCGGCAAACCTGTCCGGCCTCCAATAGGAAGGGCTGCCCTCCCAATGGTCCGGCCCGGTCAGTATTAGCCGAATTCCTGTTTCGCGACCGATTTTGACAAGGATATCGAGTTTTTTAAGAGAGTGCTCATTGATAGTATCAGAGTCAGGCTGAAAGTTGCCCGCCGTTAGAAAGACGCGTGCACAATTGACTCCGAGCTTGCTCATTAACAGGAATTGCTGCCGAACTTTGTCAGCATCAAATTGACGCCATATCTTCGGTGCCCACCCGGTGTGAGGGTCATAATAATTCGTGCCGAATGGAATATAAGGGCGTCCGGAATCCCGCTCCGCAAATCCTTGTCCGTCAGCGCTCACTACTATCAGTTCCATCTTCAAAGGTTCTGCTGCGATGACTGTCATCTGAAGTACGAAAGATATGACAGCTATCGCAACGAAAACAACCCTTCGATTTATCATTAGCCGTACCATTTGCAAAGGGTCTCGCCTTACGGTGAATAGTAGTTGTAACATTGTTTTAAGCGTCGGTAATTTCGATTTGTCCATAAACGTTTTTGTTTGGGTCGGGGATTAACTTCACTGTTTGCGTATATATGCAGCTCGCTGCCGTTCAAAACGATTATCTCCTCCCGCCAGTCACCTGTTACATCTGCCACGTAAAGCCGGTCCGCCTTTTCCTTGAAGTGGGCAACAAACTTGCCCGTCAACGGCTCAAAGAGACATACATCACCGGTCATGTGTCGTTCTGTTGCACAGGCCAATTGTTGCCGTTTCCCCGTCCAGTCGATGGTATGAATTATCTCCACACCGCTCGCCGTCCAGCCCGCCGGCGCAACATCATCCATCTTGTAATCGAAGACTTTCTTGCCGGCCGAATCGAAAACAAAAGGCTTTTGATGTTCGTCGTAACGCGACCGGCACCAGATAAATATCTCATCACTGCCTTCCTTGAATCGTCCCACCGCGGCATTCTGCGGTTCCTGCCTCTTAAAATGGCTCCGCCAGATAGGCCCTGTCACGCCCACGACCTGCACCTGGTTTGACCCTTCTTCCAGCATAACGACCTCAAGACCGGGCTTGTGGATTACAACATCAGCAACAAAGACACTGTCCATATGGTATCGGTCGGGTATTGCGCGGGCCAGCAGCTTCCCCTCAGCCGAAAAGATTGTCGCTCCAAGCACCTCATCACGTCCATCGCCGTTAATATCAGCTAATCGCGCGGAGTTGTGTGCACAGGATACAAACTCATCGCTCTGCCACAACGGCTGGCCTCCTTTTATGAGTTGCTCTATGGAATAAGCTGCGAGGAATTTTCCCATCCGGTAGCCGCGATTGTTTGTGGTCTGGAGCAGAATGTCCCCATCGCCTCCGCTGCCCCGAAAGTCCGCAATCATAGCCACTTCCCAGTAGTCCGTACCTTCCGGGTGTGTCAGCTTGGCATTGCCCTCTTCTATTCCCATTGACCCATCGACAATGTGCAAAACTGAGTCCCTGGTCAAAAATACCACCTCGCATTTCCCGTCACCGTCTACATCACCGGCCGCCACACCGGGGCCGCAATGCCCCGGCAAACCTTGGCTTTCACTCGAACCGCCTACTACGACATCGGCCTTCTTGATCCATAACTTTTTGCCGTTATTATCGTAGGCAGCTATGTGGCCGGGAACGGTAATCAGATAGTCCGTCTTCCCGTCATTGTTGATGTCCGCCGTGATTATCCCTCCACCCGAGTCCTTGGGAGCGGGAATGGCCAGCTTGATAACAAACGGTTTACCTTGTGAAT
>CAYVIT010000118.1:2946-9717 GCA_964451425.1 uncultured Pirellulales bacterium | reverse complement strand
TAGCCCGCATTTCTCACAACGTCATTGAAAAAGGCTCCTCGTTTTGGGCCAAAAACCGCTCCTTAACCTCTTGTCACAGCTATAGTTACAACCCGAGCAACGGACTGTCGAGCCGAAGGTTGTGAGTTCGAGTCTCATCGGCCTCGTTTCCTTAAATCCCTACAAGTCAAGAACTTATAGGGTTTTTTTGTGCCCTCAAAACTGCTCAAAACAGGTGGGGGCCTGAAATGATCTGAAAAAACGGACACTTGGTGGGAGGTGGGGAGCAATAAGACCGTCGGATTTTTTTTATTAAACATGCCCTTTCCTGAAGTGATAATTGATTTTTGCCGTTTCGGAGTCTCAAGGCACACTTATCACCATCTCACGCTGCACTTTATAGAGGCCGCCCTTCCATTTTATAGTCTCCGTCCCAAAGGCGTGAAATATACGTATGCGATCAGCCTCCTTCATGTTTTTATTTCCCATTGCCCGGAGGGTAAACAGGGCCCCTTTTCCATATTCTTGTCCATTCCAGCGGCGTGCATGAAAAGCAGCGAAACGTGGTCCTTCGATAACGAATCCCCACGGCGGCAATGTAACTCGTCCACCTAATTTCGATTCAACTTGAGCCTCTGTTGTTCCGAAATTCACAATGACTTTTGTCGCATCTTCACCTTGACCGTATGTGGCCTGCCTCAACGTAAAGTCTTCAGTAAGGAATTCCAGTTTACTCAGAGTATTATGAGCAGTAGCACTATGTAGAGGCCCAAGTACCTCATAGGTATTTTTCAAAAACATATCTAAAGGATGCATACCTTCGGCCCAACCGTTGTAGCTGCGGGTATAGCAAGCCATATCTGGAATTGGAGTCTGTTCCCTCTCTCGATTTTTAGTCGATTTCCAGTAAAGATGGTCGGGAAAAGAATGGTAATACAGTGGGCGGGCACATAAAACATGATGGGCTACAAATTCGGCTGCCCTTTCTGCTGCGTACCCGTACTTGCCATAGCATATCTGGCAATCGTGATAGACCATTTCAAAAAAGGGGATGACGGTAGCTCCAAAATCATCAGGTTTGAGGTTATGAAAGTACCGACCGCTTACAGCCACAAGGCCCTCAAAAAAGTCGCTATGGGGCAAGGCCCACTCGCGGCCGCACTCACTTCCAAAAATGCCGAACATTTCACGGGAGTAGTCACTTAGGCGGATTTTCCACGCGATATCATCGTTTCGGCCAATCGGGTGATTTGGGTCGTGGCATTCACGCGGCCCCACGGCATAAGTTGTGTCGATAAAGTAGCTCCAGGGCGCAAACAGCTTTTTAATAGCCGGAAGGTTCTGAGGCCGTTGGGCAAGTTCTAATTGCTTGGGTGCACAGACCATATATGCCCGGCCGCCCAGCCATCGGCCTCCTGTAATGAGCGAGCCATCGGAGCGTTTTTCGATGTATCCGGGATTCCAGCTCTTCGCATCTCTATACATATCCTGGACGTTGTCGTGAAGACACGCAACATAATCCAGGGCCTGAATGCGTTTAACAGCAGCAGCAAGTGCATCATTACCACCACACTCAGGATTAGCCGGCAGGTTGTCGGGGTGACGGCAGTCATAACCGCCTTCCGTCCAGCCCCCCATCATAAACAGGCATCGCTCGATTCCTACGTCTTTACGCAGGTGCTCGGCGATTTGGGCTGCTTCGTCAAATGTCCAGTGTACTTTTACTGATTCCTCCTTCGTGCTCTGCTCATTCATACGGCGGGCAAGACAGGTCCAAAGCTTGGCATCGACCGCTCCGACCATCAACTCGACATGTGGGTTGCGTCGAATCTTCTCGCGTAATGTTATCGCCAGCCCTTTCTTTTCGGCGCAGCGTCTATAACCAGCAGCTATCGTATTCCAGTCGCCTTTGCCAAGCGGAGTCAAGCGTACCGACTTTGCGCTGCGGCGCAGTTCGAGCGATGCCGTCAATTTTTGACGATAAGACTTGTCGGCAGGCGTAGTGCTCTTAAGTTCCGCAAATACATAAGCATCATCCCAGGTTACAATTAGAGCCGAGCCGGCCTTTATAAGGCCGAGCATGTTCATGTGGCATCCTTCATAATCGGATGTGCCGAACACTCGTTGAAAGGTTTTGCCGCTATTCGCCGGAATCAACAGTCCCTCACGGCAGGGAACGATAGCGTAACCATCCTCGATATCGGTAATAGCCAATGCGTCACCAAGCACACGAACACTACCTTCCGCCTTGCCTTCGTAACTCAACTCAAATGTTTTTCCTTCATCGACCAAAGCGAAAAGCACGGCTATTCCATTCTTGTTCTGTAAACGCACTGATTTTTTATTCGTGGTCTTAATTCTGACAAAGTCACCTTCGAGCCACGTTGCACTGCCCGGCTTGGCCATCCCCTCAGAAGGCCATCTTGTCCCAGAGTGTTTATCCAGCAAGACCCAACGGCCCGTACCCTCATCAATCTCAACGGTCAATAAGTCGCTTTCCAGCTTGATGGTTTTAGCCTTACTGCCTGCTGAGATTAGCAGTACAAGCAAACACACATGAATAAATGTACGCATGATTACACTCCTTTTTATTAACTTTCAGAATTTTCATCTTAGTTCAGCCAACTGTGCCTTGGCCCAAGGCAGACTAACATTTAGTTTGACGGCTTTTTCAAACTCAGCCTTGGCTTCATCCCGCAGGCCTTTGCCCAAATAGCCCAGGCCGAGTGCGTAATGAGCTAAAGCCTTGCGGGCTTGTTCTGTCTGCTGCCGGCCAAATTTAGCGAAAACGTCCACAGCAGCTTCCTGTGACAGCTCCTTTTTTGCATTATCAATCAATTCATCAAATATCTTTTCCGCCCTGTCTTCTTGGTCGAGTTTACTAAAGCATAATCCCTGATAGAATCGGGCCTCGGGCCATCTTGAGGAAACTCTCTGGTCGGCAACTTTCTTATAGAACTCGTCAGCTTTCTTGGCTTGACCCATAGCTCCGTAGGCTATGCCTGTATAATATGCGACCTGGGGAGCACACCTGTCGTTTTTAGGCCTGCCAACAGACAGATTTTCGGGATACTCTGAGGCCTTTTGAAAATCGCTAAGAGCTTCTTTATATTTCCTATTCTCAAAATACGACAATCCCCTGAGCAAATGAGCATCAACATACACATCATGAATTTCCCCTCCACCCTCACGGACGTGGAAATGATTGTTAGCAAGAAAATCAATTGCCTCATCATATCTTCCCACCAAAACCAACACCATAATCTCACACATGAAACTATCATTGCGTTTAACAACTGTCTGGTGATTTTTCTCCAACAAAGCAAGCCTTTTTGGAAGCGGCACATTCTCAACCTCGTAAAGACGGTCCAATTCAACATAAAAGCGAGGGTCTTCATTGTTACAATTAACCGCCTTTTCGTAGCAGGTGATGGCTTTGGGGATATTTCTTTCAGTTCGGTAGCAAGCCCAGCCAAGATTGCGATGCACGGCAGCGAATGAATCGTCGATTGTAATTGATTTTTCCCACTGCCTGATTGCCTCTTGAGGCTGAAGGTCATATAAAAGATTGCCAAGATAATAATGGGCACGAGCATCGGAAGGATTGTGCTGAATGGAAGTATTTAAGACTTCAATTGATTCAAGACGAAACGGGAAACAGTAATCAGTCGGCATCTTGGCTGCCCGAGAAAAGTAATTGGAAGCCTCAGTAGCATTTCCCTTCTGCCGGTAAAAATAGCCAAGGTAGTAATATATCATAGGATACGTACCTGCGAAGTCCATTTTGCCTTTCACAGGGCGTAAAAGAACTTCGATTGCCTCATCCCACAAACCGCAATCGCCATAGTCCACAGCAAGCTCAAGATAAGATTCCACACCGCACCTCATTTTTATGGTTAAGTCAGCCAAAATCTTTTTTGCCCCGGTCTTTGAGCCTAAGGCAGATTCGGCAAGATATAATTCATTCAACGCCAGGAAATCAAGCGGGTCAGCAGTAATAATATACAACGCGACTTGTTTAGCCTGTTTGAATCGGCCAAGTTTTCGCAGTATCATTGCTTTAATACTCAGCGACTTGCTATTCAAAGTATTCGTGGATAACGAACGAGAAATCTGCTCCAGGGCCGATGTGAAATCTTTTTTTCGGCACGATAGCTCAGCCAACTGGTAATAAGCGGCTGAGTGAAACGCAGAATCCCAGGACGCCCTATAAAACATATCATCCGCTTCATCAAATCTTCCCTGAGCCCTCAGAGCCAGACCAAGGTGATAATACGCCTCAGTACAGCCGGGCCGAGTGTATTCTGCTGATATTCTTTCGATGGCCTTTCTCAGTTTCTGCTCGGCCTGCTTAAACAGTGCACGCTTATTGTAATTGATACCAAGGATTGTATTCGTCCGGGTGTCGGCGGGGTCTCTCCTCAAGGCTTCCTCGTAATAAGCATAAGGGTCTACACGCGGGTTGTGAATTTGCTCCAATCGCAGACCGGTCAGGTAAAGCTGCTCAATATTTTCTATATCATTCGGAGGAGGAGGCGCTTTTACAACTTCCGGCAATTCAGGATTATATTCCCTTTCAACGGGCTGATAGGCAATCAAAGTTTCGTTTGAAGATGAAAGTAAAGTAACCTTCAAATCCTCTTCTTTCGTGCCGGCAGGAACAGTCACATCCCGGGTAAAAGGTCTGCCGGGGCCGATGTCGAGACGCTGCTCAAGAATAGATATGTTGCCGGCCCTTAAAAACACTTTGGCATCTGAATAATTTGACGTGGTGCAAAAACCTATCTTTGCAATATTATTGGATTCGAGCTCAAGATTTACAGCAGCATTCAGATTAGCATTTTTGAAGCCCCCAATATTGTGAACCGGATACCAGTATTGCTTGAAGGTCTTCACCTCGTACGGTTTTATCCAGCTATAGTCCGGCTGATTGTCGGAATATGCCCCCACCATAAGCTCGGCATAAGGACCATCGGTGTCGGTGAGAATTTTATCCCACATCTGGCCTCGCGGCCCCGGACTCCATTCCCACAATTTCGCACCGGTAACAATATGGTGATTACCCACGTGAACAACGCCAGCCTGTTTGCCGTGGTCATATCCTCCCGAGAAATCTTCCTTAAGGTCCCAGGCAAAGAAAGAAACGGGTTCGGGGTGATTCTTCCACCAGCTAAGGTCTACACCCTTATAGTCGACGCCGCGATACACTTCGTTTGAAACAGGCCAGCGGCTGAAATCATTCTTCGAGTGATACGTTACAACCTGAACGCTCGGTGGAAAAATGACCTGGTAATCATCATTTGCATGCACGGCTACATTTGCCCAGTACAGTATTGAATGCGGAACGGCGGTGCGGTTGAAAATCCTGACCGTCGCTTCTATGTAGGATTTATCAGGGAAAAGAGTAATGCCGATTATCCATTTCATTCGATGGCGACGCTCTAATTCACCAAACCAGATGGTCTTACTGCCGTCGGCATTCTCAGCCAGCGTATAATCAACGGGCATATAGGTTGTATTTCTGTGATGGTGAATGACACACCATTCAATTCCGCCTGAAATCCAGGCCCCCAGCATCCCTATCAAGGCCGGCTTAATGACGTGCTGATGATAAAAGATTTCGTAATTGTTGGTCTTGTCGATGGCGGAAAGCAATCGGCCTCCAAGCTCAGGCAGAATCGAAAGCCGAATATAGTCGTTTTCAAGATACAAGGCCTTGTAAGTCTTCTGTTCCCGAATATTGGTAACCCTGTCCTGGAAAGGGTAGGGATAAATCTTCTTTTTCGCGCCCTGATAGGACTCATTCTCATAGAACATAGGATTGAGCTCCGGAGGCTCCAGTCTATATGTCGGCAGAACAAGGGAATCTTCCCATACCTTAACGGAGGATTGGCCAAAGGCGCTCGTGCCGGCAAAACTGACAATTGCAATAACAAGAAGGCATTTCTTTTTCATCATTTTGTCCCCTCGATAAATTACTTCAAAATGCTTTTTCAACCTTTAATTATATCTCTAATCGCTAATCTGAGCAATTAACAAACAGCAGATAATTGTCCCAAAAATTGTGGGCGAATTTTTGCAACAATTATGACAGTCAAAATAACTGTATGTTCAGCAATTGATTTGATATAATGGCCGTACATATTTTTATTTTGTCACAGAGAGAATTTGGTCTTTTTGACGCTGATTACACAGGCTTCGCAGAGAAAAGCAACTACGAACTATGAACAATGAACTCAACACTATTTCGGAGGATTAGCAATGCAAAAGTCATTCTCTCGTCGAAAGTTCCTAAAAACCGCCGCGGCCGGCAGCGCCGCCCTGACCCTTTCCGCCACAAGCTACTCCCGCGTCATCGGCGCCAACGACCGTATCTCAATCGGCATCATAGGTTGTGGCGGCCGTGGGGTTGGCGCACATATGCCCGGTATACACCAACATGCTGAGAGCCAGAACATCGAAATCACGGCTGTGTGCGACCCGTGGCGACTGCGACAGGAAGCCGCCGCTGCCAAGGCAAAAGAATGGTACGGTCGCGAGGCAAGGAAGTTCTCATCTTATAAAGACCTGCTGGCACTTAAGGACATCGACGCTGTCATGATCGCCTCGTGCGACCACCAGCACACCACGCACCTCAAGGCTGCCGCCGAAGCCGGCAAAGATGTCTATTGCGAGAAACCGCTGGCGATGAGACTCGACAGGCTTAAAGAAGCCTGCGACGCTGTCAAGAAGGCGAAAATAATCGTTCAAATCGGTACACAACTGCGGAGCCTTCCGAGCTTCACCGGATGC
>CAYVIT010000118.1:0-2846 GCA_964451425.1 uncultured Pirellulales bacterium | reverse complement strand
CACTACATCACGGGTGCGAAGTTCCCCACAAGCTGTGTGTGCCTGGGCGGCACATTTACCTGGAAGGATGAGCACAAATTCACCTGCCCCGACCACGTACAGGCCCTGTGGATTTACCCTGAGGGCTTTATGGTCAGTTATTCGACGAACTTCGGCAATGGAAGTGGAAACAGCTTCAAGATATTCGGTGACCAGGGCGTACTGGATATGGTCAACTGGACAGCACCAATACTGACGGCCGAAGGCGGAGGCAAGAGGAGAGGCCAGATACGGGGTAAGAATCCTGTCGAAGAGGTACCGCGGCCGGACCACTTCCTCGATTGGCTTCAGTGCCTGCGAAACCGCAAGACGCCCAACGCTTCTATTGACGCCGGTTACCAGCATGCGGTCGCCTGTATTATGGCGATGCAATCCTATGACACCGGCCGCCGAACTGTCTACGACCCTGAGAAACGCGAGATTCGCGAAGGATAACGGCTGCAAACTCTGTCTAAAAGACAAGGAGAATATGAAAATGAAGTCTTCTGATCAACTCTCCCGCCGCGAGTTCCTCGGCAGGACTGTAAGGCTCGGAACAGCAGGCCTTGCGGCAACCTGTGCCGCATCATCACCCACACTCGCCAGGAAAAGTGGCGGCCCCGCCGTAAGGCGTCCCTTCCGGGACTGGCAGATAGGCTGTTACACACGTCCCTGGAGCCAGTATGATTACCGCGTGGCACTTGATGCCATTGCTGAGGCTGGTTTCAAATATGCCGGCCTGATGACGGCCAAATCCAAGACTGGTCTCGTGATTTCGGTCTCGACAACACTCGAAGAAGCTGAACAGGTCGGCCAGGAAGTAAAGAAACGCGGTTTAACAATCCCATCAGTTTACGGTGGTGGTATCCCTGTAGAAAAGTCACTCAAGGCGGGCATAGAGGGCCTTAAAAAACTCATCGACAACTGCGCCGCCTGCGATGCGAAGAACCTGCTGATGGGCGGAATCGGCAACAAAGAACTGTACCAGACCTACTATAAAGCCATCGCTGAATGCTGCGATTACGCCGCCGAGAAAGACATCGGCATTAGTGTCAAGCCACACGGAGGCTTGAATGCCACTGGGCCCCAGTGCCGAAAGACTGTCGAGATGGTCGGCCATGACAACTTCCGCATCTGGTATGACCCGGGTAATATCCTCTACTACTCGAACGGCGAACTCGACCCGGTTGCCGACGCCGCCACTGTGGATGGACTCGTGGTTGGTATGTGCGTCAAGGATTATAGGCACCCCAAAGACGTCTTAGTGACGCCTGGGATGGGCAAGGTTAATTTCCCGGCTGTACTTGCTCGCCTAAAGAAAGGAGGCTTCATTAGTGGTGCTCTCGTCGTAGAATGCCTTGAGCGAGGAGACCTGAAGCAAACGCTCACCGGGGCCAAGAAGGCTCGAAGGTTCTTAGAGGAACTCACCGGACAGAAATCCTCCGCTGCTGCGCCGGCGCCTATGGTCACCACTGACTTGGCCGCAGGCATTGCGGTCATCGACATCACGCCACCCACCGATTACCGCATGAGCGGATATTTTAACGAGCGGCTAAGTACCGGTACGTTGAATCCTCTGCACGCCAAGGCGATTGTCCTTCGCCAGGGCCGGCAACACGCAGCTTTGGTCTTCTGTGACATCATCGGCCTGTCACTCGACGTCTCGTCTCGTGCCCGCGAGCAGGCATCCAAAAAAACCGGCATTCCAGTTGAAAACATCCTCATCGCCGCCACGCATACCCACACCGGGCCACTCTACTTTGGTGCACTGAGAAAGCACTTCCACGACCTGGCGGTTGCCAGGTACGGCAGCGATCCGTGTGAGAAGGTGGATTACTCCTCGGAGCTTGTTGCGAAACTTGTCAAGGTAATTACGCAAGCAAACGCCGCGATAAAGCCCATTCGGCTCGACGCCGGTGTGGCTGAGCAGCAAGGCCTTTCGTTCAATCGGCGGTTCTATATGAAAGACGGAAGCGTCCGGTTCAACCCCGGTGTACTGAATCCGGATATCGTCCGGCCAGCCGGCCCAATCGACCCCGAAATTGGAATCGTATCTTTCCGCGAAGTAGATAACGACCGCACCGCGGCAGCGCTAATAAACTTCGCCCTGCATCTCGACACCGTCGGTGGAACCAAATACGCGGCCGACTATCCTTTCTACCTGGAACAGTCACTCCGCGAGAAGTATGACGATGAATTTGTTCTGCTGTTCGGCACGGGGACGTGCGGCGATATCAACCACATCGACGTTACAAAGAAAGAACGTCTCAAAACGGACTACATCGGCAAAACGTTAGCTGAAACAGTAAAAGCTGAAGAGAAAAATCTAAGATCAATAACGGAACCTATGCTCGCTGTGAAAAGCCGGATTGTCAACGTGCCGCTGCAACGTTATGGACCGGAAAAGATTGCCTGGGCCCGCGAGAACATCAAGAAGGTCGGCACAGCAGAGCTGCCCTTCCTCAAGCAGGTCGAGGCATACAAAATCCTGGCCATCGAGATGCGCCGTAGTGAGACAATCCCACTTGAGGTCCAGGTCTTTCGTCTGAGTCGTGACGTTGCAGTGGTCGGCCTACCCGGCGAGGTGTTTGTTGACCTTGGTCTTGCGATTAAACGCGCAAGTCCCTTCCCAATCACGCTGGTAATCGAACTGTGTCAGGACGCGCCCGGCTACATCCCCACAAAGAAGGCGTTTGCCGAAGGTAGTTACGAAACGGTCAACTCTCGGATCGCCCCCGGAGGCGGCGAAATGATGGTCGAAGCAGCAGTGCGACTCCTAAAGGCACTTGGTCTACAGCCACCAGTTTAAGGTGTACAACGCAAAAAAT
>CAYVIT010000117.1:0-9898 GCA_964451425.1 uncultured Pirellulales bacterium | reverse complement strand
CAAAAATAGCCTGATAGGGCAAGGGATTTTGAAGTAAGGAGTAAGTAGCAAGAAGGAAGGAGTAAGAATTGGGGTTGAGATTGCCGCGTCGGCCTTCGGCCTCCTCGCAATGACATTTTTTATTGATTCGGTGCCCCCAACAGGTAAGGGGCAAGCTTCGCAGGAATGACAATCCCCGACAGTGGCGGGGTGGGTAAAAAGGACAAAGATTCCCCCCACCACAGGGGTGGGGGCTATATATAATGACGGTCATATTGGGTTGGGCAGTCTGGGTGGATTAGCCGGGCAGCCAAATCTTTTTTGCCAGTATGGTTTCGATTTTTGCAGGTAATGTGAGCTGTGTGGCAGATTTGCAATAAAAGACAAGGCCTTTATAACCCATAAGGTATTGGTAGTTTGTGGAGAAGAAACCGCCCGCAGCACAGACAACGAGGGGATTTTCGGCTTTCTTCAGTATCGCCTCAAAATCGGCTGACTCGACCCTGACGATTGCGCCGGAGGCCTTGACGGCGTTTGCTATTGCAGCGGCAGCCGCGGCAGGACCAATGAAAGTTGATGCTATTATTGCTCCATTAGACATAACAAATCCCCTTCTTAGATAATACCGTCGGCCAAGCCCATCCACACCTGAGGCTGCCACCACCGGACTTTATAACGGTCCAAGAACAAACTTAGTAAATCTGACGATTATTACAACGGTGGAGATAATCAGTATGACAGCAATTACAACCGTGATAACCCAAACAATGATTATGCCCGCCTTTCGAGGGGCTTCTTTGACTTCGCGAAGCTCCTGAAGGTCGTCTCTAAAACGCCGGGCAACCTCGAAGCAGAAATAAACGCCCAGCACAAACAGAGCGGTCAAGGCCAACGCCCACCAAGAGATCAACATAAAAAATACCCCATTACTTAGTCGGGCAGTTGCAGCCCCAGGTAGATATCAGGACTGCAACTGAGCGTATTCAGTAACGAGGATTCTACTTTAATATCTCGAGCAGCTCAACTTCAAAGATAAGGGTGGAATTGCCGGGGATACCGCGGTTGCCCCGTTCACCGTAAGCCAGATTCGGTGGTATGTACAGCTCCCACTTGCCGCCTTCTTTCATAAGCTGCAGGGCTTCGGTCCATCCCTTTATAACTCCCTTAACGGCAAACTCGGCAGGTTTATTGCGCTTATAGGAACTGTCAAACTCCGTGCCGTCAATAAGAGTGCCTCGATAGTGCGTCCTTACTTTGTCTTCGGCGGTGGGCGATTTGCCCGTTCCTTCCTTGAGTATTTTATACTGCAAACCGCTCGGCAGTACCTTGACGCCCTCTTTGGCTTTGTTAGCCTCAAGAAAAGCCTTGCCTACGGCAATGTTTTTGGCTGCTTCGAGCTTCTGTTGCTCCTGGCGTTTTGCCATCATTTTCTGGCTGAAACTTGTCATAACCTGCTGAATTTGCTGCTGAGTAAGCTCTAACTTCCCACCGGCCAGAGCATCTTTGAGGCCGCGTATCAGCGATTCAATCTTGATTTCAACGCCCTGCTGTTTGAAATTCTGGCCAATTTGGACCCCTATCCCATAGCTGACCTTGTCCATTTCGGTTGGGAGGGAATCCACCTTCTGTATTGTGACTTTCGGAGCAGAAGCCGTTTTCGCCGGAGGCGGCGCTATTTTTTCCTTGGCGCTTTCTTTGGCTGCGAAAACCGACATCGCAATGATACCGCCCAAAACCAACATTACAACAAACATTCTCGTTTTCACTTTTGTCTCCTTTTTGGCTTATACAATCACCTATGAGCGGGGTCGACCATCAACCCTGCCTAAACACATAAAAATAACGAAACCTTGATTCTAACAGAAATTGACAAACATTACAAGGTTTTATTAGAAAGGATTTAGGAACTTAGGAACGTCCCCTTATGGAGTCCCTCTGGAATTAAAGACTGAACGCAAAATATGGTAAAATGGCTTGAGTTAAAGACTGTGTAGAAACCCGGCACACACACGGTTTTAAAAAAGCCGTTCCCGCTGACAGCGGGAACGGCAACTTAAGCTTCAGGAATCTTACCGGTTTTTCCAGATAGTTATCATTTTTTTTTCAGATACCACATCAGTATTCAAAGTCTAATTATGTGTCCTATTCTGCTCCCGGAATCGATTGAGTTAGGTAGCGATCAGCCCAAGTGGCAAGGTCTTTCAAATCTACCATATTGTCTCGGTTCAAATCGGCGCAGTCTGTACATTCGTCGCACTTTCCTTTGATTGTTATAACCACGAAATCCTCCGCTTCCGAGCCCTTGGAATCGGTTACAGTCAAAGTGATCGTGTGAGGCAGGGGGCTGCAGTCACAAGATGTGTCCGGGCAGTGCAAGCTGAGTAGGTCAGTCTGGAAGCTTTTCTGAGTGGACAGCACACCATCTACGTCGGACTCCCAATTGTAGCTATAAGGTGGTGTTCCAAATCCTTCCTGCACCTGGCAGTCGAAAAAGATGAGCTCTCCATAATCGAACGTTTCAAATTCCGCCGGTTTGAGTATCTCTACGACCGGAGGGAAATAACTCTCTGCTGCGGGTATGAAAGTGTCCGCTTTCAGAATCAACGTGTCATCCTGGTAGTACTCCACTGGAATAATCCAGCATGGTATAAGCTCCTGCTGTTCGGCAAATCCTGGATGTTCATAATAGCCCTGGGTGGCGTTCTCATAATCGGGTACCGCCCGGTTGTATGCTACTTGAGCTTTTGCAGGGGAAAGGGCCTCTCCGAATCTTACAAAGAAATCCCAAGTATCCTTGCTATCATTAACCGGAATTGAGCCCATTGGTTCGACATTCCGCCAGTTTCCCATAGCGCCTATAACATCACCGTGTTCGCCGTCATCATAGAGATAGACCTTCAGCCGCGCACCGGCACCGGCCACGGATACCATTTGTCCTCCCGCTGCGTCTGCCGGAAGTTGCCGGGCATAAACGACGTTAGTATTCTGGAAAAGTTGCTGCCTAACCTCACCTTGTTCACTTTCCTCCGTTAGAGTATCAAATTCTACAGTGGAAGCTCCTGCATCCTGTGGAAGAAGGCCATATTCTTGCAAGAAACTGGTAGCCACTCCCTCCGCCAGCCTTGGGTCGAATTGTCCCGCCTGCGGGTCAGCAGCGAACAGTTTGCTTTGGTTCTGAAAATAAAATTGGCCGCTGGCCTTGGATACTTTCAAAACCTTAGGATTTTTATCAAGAGGCTCTGCGAAGCCGGTCATTACAAAAGAGTCACACAAATCGCCTACTTGGCCTGTCAACCCAAACGCTCTTCCAATGTTTTGAACATATTTCTCGTCCACTTTACGTGGGACAACCCTGTATACATTCATTGTTTCCAAACTATTGACAGGCAGATACGGTGGACTGCCAGCCACATGGTCCCAATACCAGTACCATCCGTTGTAAGTAGGGTCTGACGAAACATAACCCTGACCCCAAAGATGGTCGTTGTAGTTATTATTTACTTCTGCAAGAACACGGGCTACTGTCCCGCTTGGCTGGGTCTCATCGGTCGTATTAAACCACGCCTGTGTAAGGGTCTGGCCGTCCCAGGTCCACCACAATATCGTCGTTTTTTTCATCCTTTCGGCCCATTTCCTGCCGAAATTAGTAGCCCCATAGCTGCTGGTCTTAAACCCTAACATCAAGTGCAGCCCATCAAAGGTTGTGTACCAATATGCCTTGGAGCTATCATGCAATAAACTGCAGCACTTAACCGCCATCCATTCAAGGTCATAGTCACCCCATGCCCGATAGGCCTCACCCGGAGTCACAGAGCCGTCAGTAAACGGTATCGAACTGAGAGTCTTGGCCCAGTATGAATCCCATGCCAAACCACAGTGACTATTTCGAAAGTGAATATCAGTACTATCAACCCAGGAGTTCTCGCTGCCTCCGACAGCCGACCTCATGTAATAATTTTGGCTGCAACTGGAGCAGCTTAGACAAAATTGTTGACCCCATCCCGGGAAGCTATCAACCTTGTCGCAGAATCTGTCGGCGCAGGTATAAAAGTAATCCCCATTACAGCCTCCACAGCCGGAGCATTGCCAGGCAAATGTTTGAATGGGAGCTACTACAAAACTCGCCACCACAAAGAAAGCAATTAAAGATTTTCTAAAATTAGACATTCTACATACCTCCAACAAAGTTATAAAAACAAAATTAAGAAATTTTTTGACATAAGGAAAACTAAGACCAAGACGGTGATAACAATCGGATCCTTTACCACCTCCTTCCTTAAATCCTTAGGTGAAGTACACTTTCTATAAACAGCGCACTATTACCTCCCTTTAGTTCCATACATTGGCCTGGATTGGCACCTTCCTCCCCACCTCAAAAACGATTATAACCTTTTGTTATTCAAATTGAAAGAAACTTATGTTAATAATTGTTATAAGCGTTACTTATTACAGGTTGTCGAATTTGAGAAGGCAGTTCATTTTTCATCTATTACCGAGTGCGGTATTGAAATGTACCTATTTCAGATGGGAAATCAGGTCTTTTTGTGATTTATAAAGGTAAAGTACAGCCCAGAATTTTCAATCTGTCAATAAATGGTCTTTTTATGGCCAAAAAGCTGCAACAGCGACAATTACCCAGATAACGAAGCCGAGACTGATTTTGAGGGTGATGCCCACCAGTTCACCAAGCCCTGCCCCAAGGCCGGAGCGTGCCGATTCTTCTATGCGCCGCCCGGATGCAAGTTCGAATACCAACGCCCCTGTACTGGCTCCAACGCAGGCGCCGATAACGGTCCCGAGCATAAAAATTGGAATCAAAAAAGTGCAGACGACCGCACCTATGATGGCACCAAGTAGTGCCCCGAAAGCTCCAAACCAGCGTGCGCCGGCTTTTTTCGCTCCTCCCATCCCCCCGAAGAATTCGAACAATTCACCAAGAGTCGCCAGGACTCCTATGGCGACCAGTGTGTAAATAGAGAAGACGCCCTCCTGCCACCAGGCAAACAGGCAGGTCGAAACGACCATCAGCCAGTTGCCGGGCAGTGCGAAAAGAACCAGCAAAAGGAACAGTGCATTGCACAAAATCAATAAAATTATCCAAACATACAACATCGTTTAATTGTAACTTGACAGAGAAGAAATTGAAAGCAAATTCAGCCGTAAGCAGGTAAAAGCTAATCCTATTAACCACTGCGAACGTGCAACAACTTTCCGACAAAACAGTTTTATGAAAAAATGCTTGTTTTTAATGTGAAGACGGGCATAATACCTAAAGCTTTACCAAACGCGCTGTTTTGCGTTTTGGAGCCGGAGTATAGGCTGCTATATGTGTAAAAGACAGCATTGAAAACGAAGTAAAACAGATAGGCACATAACAGTGTCGAACGATACTATTCTGCTGATAATAAAATTCAAGATAGGAGGGAGCCTCAGGTTCCTTTCACATGCTGAAACGCTCAATCTTTTTCAGCGGGCCTGTGTCCGGGCAGGTATTAGAATGCAATACAGCCAGGGTTTCAATCCACGTCCGAAACTGTCCCTGCCCTTGCCGAGGACCGTCGGCGTGGAGTCGGATGATGATATATTATGTCTTAGGGCAAGTCGTGACCTGGATGGGCAGCGAGTCACCGAGTACGAGTCTCGTATCAAGGCCGGACTGTCCAGCCAATTACCCGGGGATTGTGAGTTGCTTTCGGTCGAGGCAGCCCAGGAAAATACCTCATATCACCCGACCTCAGCTACATACATTTTGCCGCTGCGGCCGGAATATATCAACGGTGAGGAAAAGACGAGGATAGAGCGTTTGCTGGAACGTGAAAGTTGTAATCTACAGCGCAGGATAGATGCAAAAAGGGCGAAATTCAAAAATATAGATGTCCGCCCTTTCTTGAAATCAATTGAGGTGGGCGATAGGGAAATAGTGGTCGAATGCAAAATCAGTCCGGAAGGTACGATACGAGTAGATGAGATTTTAGGACTGCTTGAACTGAACACGGAGAGCTTGACAGGCCCGATTAAACGTACGAACGTGAAATGGCTGGTTCGTAAAGCGTGAATTGGGCCGTGAAATAAGAGGAAATAAAAATGGCAAGAGAGATGCTTATCAATGTAGCTGAGAGCGAGGAGTGTAGGGTAGCGGTCGTTGAGGCCGGTTCCCTTGAAGAGCTGTACGTGGAAAGAGCGAGCATCGGCAGCCACGTCGGAAACGTTTATAAGGGCAAAGTCGCAAATATTGAATCCGGGATACAGGCGGCATTTATTGATTTTGGAATAGGCCGAAATGGTTTTCTGCACATTAGTGACCTTCATCCCCGGTATTTTTCCCGTGCCGGTCATGCCGACAACATCGGCCGAAGAAAATCACTAAAGCAGCGACCGCCTATTCAGGATTGCCTTCATAAGGGACGAGAGCTTGTTGTTCAGGTAACAAAAGAGGGCATTAGGACTAAAGGGCCCACACTGAGCACTTATCTTGCTTTACCCGGAAAGTACCTTGTTATGATGGCGTGGATGCAAAAAAACGGTGTTTCTCATAAAATCGAAGATGAGGATGAGCGGAAGAGACTGCGCCAGATTCTTGCCCAAAGTAAGCCGCCCAAGAACATGGGCTTTATCATCAGAACCGCAGGGCAGGGGTGCTCCAAAAGGGAGATACAGAATGATTTGAAGTATCTTAAGAGATTGTGGACCGCTATTGAAAAGCGCATACAGACAGAGCGTGCTCCCGCCGAGCTTTACCAGGAGTCGGACCTGGTGATAAGAACTATCAGAGATGTTTTTAACAGTAAGATTAGTAAAATAATATGCGATTCGGAAAGAGTGGTAAGAAAAATCAGGGATTTTCTCGCCATTGCCACACCTCGCTTAAAGCGAAGAGCAACATATTATGATGGTAAAGTCCCGCTGTTTCACAAGTACAAGATTGAGGGTGAGATTGCCAAGATACAGTCCCGCACCGTCGAGCTTAAAGGCGGCGGCTCAATTGTAGTAGAGCAGACCGAGGCCATGGTATCAATTGATGTCAATAGCGGTCGACACAGAAAACCTAAAAGCGCCGAGCAGACTGCTTACGAGACAAATATGGAGGCTGCAACCGAAATTGCCCGACAACTGCGATTGAGAGACCTGGGCGGGCTGATAATCTGTGATTTTATTGATATGCGCAATGAGAAACACCGCAGGGATGTCGAAAAAGTTTTCCGAAACTCCGCAAAGACCGACCGTGCGCGTTCGAGGATACTGAGGATGAGCAGGTTCGGCGTGCTGGAGATGACACGTCAGAGAATAAGACCCTCACTGCAGTCGAGCACGTATCTGGCCTGTCCGAATTGTGCGGGGTCGGGTTTTGTCAAAAGCCATGAATCATTGGCTATTGAGATGATTCGACTGTTGAATCTCTCAGCTTCGACGGAGCAGATAAAACACATTGAACTGTTTGTGTCCCCGGAAGTTGCATACTATCTGCAGAACGCAAAGCGATCGCTGATTGCACAGATTGAGCAGCTTAGCGAAAAAAGAATAACTATCCACGCGGCACCGGATTATACCGGAGAAAAACACGAGTTAATCTGTTATAATCAACGCGGAATCGCCGTAAAATTATAACATAAGTGTTTGAGCAAATGTGCGCCGCGAGGCAGTAGAATAATGACACGGGGAAAAGTCATAGAAATTTTAAGAAAAGAGCTGCCATATTTTGTTTCTGAATTCGGATTGAACTCGTGAAACCGAAATTAAGTATTAAAATCCTTTGTAGGGAGGCAGGTCTTTTTGGTGAAGCTGAGTCCGCCCACGCGGAACCCGCAATTTTTGGCGTGACGGATGGAAAGGCTTTGGGAACTTACGTAGAGCATAAATTTCAGGCATATCTTCACCAGAAGTACAGATATGTAGAGGGAAGCTCCGTTAAAGGAATCGATTTTCCGGAACTGGGTGTGGATATTAAGGTAACAAGTATCAAACAGCCACAGTCCTCCTGTCCGTTTAAGAATGCACGGCAGAAAATTTTCGGCCTTGGCTATTCGCTTCTTATCTTTGTTTATGAAAAAATCGACAATCAAAAAACACGTACTGGCAGACTTAATATCTTACATAGCATCTTCATAGAAGCAGAAAGAACAGCAGACTATCAAACCACAAAGGGAATTCTTAATATCATCGAAAACAACGGAAACAAGGACGATATTGTGGCGTTTATGCAAGACCACCTTCTTCCAGTGGAAGATATTCAAGCTTCGCAAATTGCCGAGGAAATATTGGCCAATCCGCCGAACATAGGGTACTTGACAATTTCCAACGCCCTTCAGTGGAGACTTCAATATAAGCGGGTAATTGAGGAAGCCGGCAAGGTAGATGGAATTTATAGGATACGATAGGCCTGTGACAGTTAGAATAAAAAACAAGCAAAAGACAGAGTTTGGTGATTTTCAAACACCAATTGAGCTCGCTCGCAAGGTTTGTTCCTTACTGTGTCAACGAGGTTTGAAACCTTTGAGTATTCTTGAACCAAGCTGTGGTAAAGGGAATTTCCTTCGTGCCTGCCTTGAATTTTTTCCACATGTTCAAAATATATTTGGTATTGATATCAACAAAAAATATGTCGATATGGCAAGCTCTTCTATCAGCAACTTATTGCCACATACCATCTCCCTTAATGTTATGCACGAGGACTTTTTTCACGTTGATTGGGAGACTATCCTCAAATCTTTGCCGGAACCTCTTCTCGTGATAGGTAATCCTCCCTGGGTTACTAATGCCGAACTTGGTGGTCTCGGAAGTCTCAATCTACCCGACAAGTCCAATTATCATAACCGTCGGGGAATAGACGCAATAACCGGAAAGAGCAATTTTGACATCTCTGAATGGCTGTTAAATCATGCGCTTGAATGGATTAAAGGAAAACGAGCCGCGTTAGCAATGCTCTGTAAGACCTCCGTTGCAAGAAAGGTTCTCTACCACGCCTGGAAAAGTGGACAAAGCATAGAACGTTCAGATATTTATCACATTGATGCATCAAGGTATTTTGGGGCGGCCGTAGGTGCGTGCCTTCTCATTATTAGTATTTCTCGGTCCGAGAGTAACTTTGACTGTCTGGTCCATAACAATCTCAAAGATAGTGCTCCTGCTCTGGTTTTTGGATATCGGCAGGGACGCCTTGTGGCAAGTATTGCAAACTTTGAGCGATGGAAACATCTTCAGGGAGAAGAACGCTATAAATGGAGGTCTGGCATTAAGCATGATTGTGCCAGGGTGATGGAATTCCGTAAAGAGGGTCAAAAGTACAGAAACGGCCTTGGAGAACTCGTCGATTTGGAGGACAGTTATGTCTTCCCAATGTTTAAGAGCTCCGACATTGGTAATGCTGACGATATTTCACCTTCCCGCTGGATGCTTGTCCCCCAGCAAGTCATAGGCGAAAACACGCTTCAAATCAGCAAAATAGCTCCAAAGACCTGGGAATACCTGCAAAGGCATGCCCAGTTTCTGGACCAACGTGCCAGTTCTGTTTACCGTAATCGTCCCAGGTTCTCCGTATTCGGAGTAGGAAATTATTCTTTTGCTCCGTGGAAGGCAGCAATTTCCGGATTCTATAAAAAGTTGGATTTCAAACTTGTTGGCCCTTATGCTGGTAAGCCTGTTGTACTTGATGATACGTGCTATTTTGCTGCCTGCCGGAACAGGGAAGAAGCATTATTTATAACTCGGCTTCTGAATTCAGAAATAGCGAGGGATTTCTTCTCCGCATTCGTTTTTTGGGATGATAAACGCCCCGTTACTCTGGATATTCTTAAACGTCTGGATCTTTTACTCCTCGCAAAGGAGCTTAATGTGGAAGAAACTATGAGCAATTTCCTCGTTCAGTATCCTAAAAGGTATAACCAGCCACTGCTCTTTTCGGAGAATGCTGTTAGCTCTTAAG
>CAYVIT010000116.1:0-10158 GCA_964451425.1 uncultured Pirellulales bacterium | reverse complement strand
CTTGCGTAGCCTCTGGCGAAGCAGGATCAAACCCAATTTCAAAGGCAAAAAAATGCTGCGTTTTCCGTTTGGGTTCGCCTTTCGGCGGAGGCTGCCACCCTTAAAGCATCGAGTATCATTATTTATCCCGACGTTCCATGCCGGGTTTCTTTTCAACGGCAGAGAAGTTCTACCAGCAGGGGTTTTAATTTTCTGATTGCGTTGCCGCGGTGTGAGATTGCGTTTTTCTCTTCGCGGGTCAGTTGGGCGACGGTTTTTTCCAGGTTCGGGACGAAAAAGACCGGGTCGTAGCCGAAGCCGTTATTTCCGATTTCTTTTTCGGTTATCAGGCCTTCCAAGGTCCCCTGCGTTTCGATCAGGATTTCAACGGAACTTACCAGGCACAGAGAGCAGACGAATCTTGCGGTCCGTCTTTCAGGGGGTACGCCTTCCAGAAGTTTTAAGACTTTTGCGATGTTTTTATGGTCTATAAGTGTTCTATCTTCGTCTTTTTCACCGCTGAACCTTGCCGATTCTATGCCGGGGGCACCATCAAGGGCATCAATTACCAGTCCTGAATCGTCGGCGATGGTCCACAGGCCGGTTGCGCTTGCGTAGCCGACAGCCTTTTTGCGGGCATTTTCGATGAAGGTGGCGCCGTCCTCCTTGATTTCGGGAACGTCCGGGAAGTCGGCCAGAGTAAGCCACTTAGCATCAATGTCGAGCATTGCCTGTAATTCAGCAGCCTTGCCGGGATTGGTTGTAGCAACGAGAATTTTTTTCTTTATAGCAATGGTTAATAATTTTCAATTCTGTAATCTGTTAATTTCGTTTTTAATCTCATCAATTACTCCAGTGTTATATATTATTTTCTTTTTGCCGGACTTGATGGAATAAACAAAAAAAACTTTGCCCCCAAATTTCTCTTCAAATTTTTTATGATTGACTTCATGCATCTTATCCCACTGATATTGGTCTAAAGCCAAACCGGAAGATATAGGTTTAATTTGAAGCCCAATACACTTCTCACCAACCTGAATGTAAAAATCCACATTGTAAGTTCTGTCCCACTTATCCGGTGCAGGATGAATCTTAACTTCCAGAAGTGCCTCTAATTGCCCATACACTGTATCGATTTCCGATCTGTAACCTTCGTACGTTCTGTTGAGAACGAGATTATAGGCATAATCGATACATTCTTGCTCCTCGATGGATTCCAATTCGTTTTGTATGACTTCGGAGAGCTTCACATAAAGCCTTCGTCCCAAATCTGTGACATATTCCCTTGTTATCTTAATGCCGTTTCGTTTCTTTTGCGTAGCATTGTTGAAGTAAAAAGCCTCCCATTGCTCAAATGTCTTGGGGGTACATTGTCTTATCAACTCAGAAGTAGGCCCGACGCTATATGCCTTGTTAAGTCCCCAACGATTCATGGCCCAGTTTAGCAAAGTTTCCCTTTTGAATTTGAGATTTCTGCCTTCTCTGCCTTTTATCCATTCTTTTTCCATTAGTTTTTCCCTGCAGTCGTCAAAAACTTTTCCTTAAATTTATAATCCAGAGAAGTATCGACATCAGCCAGTCCCTTTTTTATCAGATGGGCGTTTAGAAAGGTTTTGTTCTGCAGATATAAATAGCAAAGTAAATTGTTATCACGGTCATGTTTTACTGCATCGAACTTCATAAAAACCTTTTGTCCATGTGTCTTATCCCTTAAGAACTGAATTGCCTGGATGCTCATTTCGGGTTTTTTTCTTATACCTAACAGTCTTACTTTCAACCCATCTCCAATAACCAATTGCTCTGGAGAAATTATGTCTTTTACAGGGTAATACTTCTCCCTTTTAGATTTATGATTGCTAATTTTTGAGCCAAACTGCAACTTCCGTGGGTCGACTTTCTTGTCAAATTTGATAGGGTCTTTGAAAATATAAGGCAGTTTTTTGGTAATTTCCTTATAATCTATATGTGGTTTACTCTGTTTGATTATCTCGAAATCAGCATCTCCGAAGAACAGCTTTTGATGTATATTCAGCTTGTCTTTTATCAACGGCAGAAATTCAGGATTTATCTCATATCCGATAGAGTTTCTCTCAAGTTTTCCGGCGGCCAACGAAGTCGTACCGCTGCCAAGAAACGGGTCAAGAACCGTATCATTTACAAAACTGAACATTTTGATTAACCGGCGGGGTATCTCTTCAGGAAACACCGCCAAATGCTTATCTTGTTTTTCTCCCGGAATATTCCAATGACCGGTAAAAAGCTGGTTCCATTCCTTTATTGCCATTTTTGATTTTTCTTTAATTTCTTTGCTGACCCTCGGAGCAGTACCATGCTTTTTGAAAATCAAAATAAATTCATAATCAATTTTGAGGATGCCATTTCTTGGGAAGGGGAACGAGCCCATTATTGTTGCCCCGCCAGTAGTATTACAGGTCGTAACCTTTTGCCAGATAACTGCTCCCATGTAGTCAAAACCTACTGTTTCGCAAAACTTTATGATCTCAGTTCTTATAGGAATAACCTTGTATCTTCCATAATAAACAGAGCGGGCAAACTGATCGCCAATATTCACACATAAACGACAACCATTCTTTAAGACTCTATGGCATTGACTCCAGACTATATTGAGGTTGTTGACATAGTCTTCAAAACTGTCATCAAAACCTATTTGCTCGCTTTTTCCATAATCCTTTAGCTGCCAATATGGTGGAGAGGTAATAATAAGATGGACGGATTCATCAGTAACTTCTATCATGCATCTTGAATCGCCAATAATTATCTTATGATGTGTCATTATCAACTCAATAGTTTCTTTAACAGTGCTCGCTGGAAGTGGAGTCGGTTTTCGGCCTGGTCGAAGATAATCGAGTTGGGTGACTCGACAACGTCATCGGTGATTTCAAGGCCCCTATTGGCCGGCAAACAGTGCATAATTTTGGCATCGGGCGGTGCGGATTTAAGAAGCTCGGCGTTTACCTGAAAACCAGCGAAGTCGTCGCAGCGTTTTTGCTTTTCCTGCTCCTGGCCCATACTGACCCAGGTGTCGGTATAAACGATATTGGCATTCTTGACAGCCTGGGCCGGGTCGTTTGTCTGGGTGACGGTGTCGGCTGCAATTTGATTTGCCTTCCGGACCGATTCGGCATCGAGCTGGTAACCGGGTGGGGTGGCAATAATCATTTTCATACCGAGCCTGGCAGAGGCAAATGCAAGTGAGCGGGCGACGTTGTTGCCGTCGCCAATGAAGGCGATTTTCAGGCCTTTCAGCTCTTCACAATGCTCCTGCATAGTGAGCACATCGGCCATTGCCTGGCAGGGATGGAGCCAGTCGGTGAGAGCATTTATTACCGGCACAGTGGCATACTTAGCCAATTCAACGATTTTAGAGTGCTCGAAGGTCCGCGCCATTATGCCGTCCACGTATCGGCTCAGGACCCTTGCCATATCTTTTATCGGCTCTCGTTTGCCGATGCCGCCGATGTCTTCGGGCTTGACATAGATAGCACTTCCGCCAAGGTCGGTCATAGCAACGTGAAAGCTGATTCTGGTTCTCAGGCTGGGCTTTTCGAAAAGCATTGCGAGGACTTTTCCTGTAAGACACAAGTCGTTTCCCCCGACGCTATACAGACTTTTCAGGCGGGCACTTGACCGTAATAATTCCCTGAGCATTTCCGTGGTATAATCATTTATAGAGAGAAAATCTTTCACTTTGCATCCTCCGTCAACACATTATCCAGGATATCGATTGCTTCGTCTACCTGGGTTTCATTTACAATCATGGGCGGCATAAACCGCAGGACAGCACCCTGTGTACAGTTTATCCTGAGGCCCTTGTCCAAACATTTATCAACAATTTGTGAGCCGGGGCTTGTTAACTGAACGCCAATCATCAGGCCGACGCCGCGGACATGGTCAATAATGGAGTGTTTTTGCTTTAACTGGTCGAGCTTTTCCTTTGTGTATTGGCCCATTTTGACGGCGTTTTCGAGCAGGTTATCTTCTTCTATCGCCTCAATGACTGCGATGCCCGCGGCACAGACCAAGGCGCTGCCGCCAAATGTGGTGGCGTGTTTGCCGGGGACGAGCGAGGCGGCGACTTCTTCTTTGGCCATCATTGCCCCTATTGGGACGCCTCCTCCGAGTGCCTTTGCCATTGTCATAATATCCGGGGTGACATCAAAATGCTGATACGCGAACCATTTTCCGGTTCTGCCTATTCCCGTCTGGACTTCGTCGAGAATCATTAAAGCTCCATTTTCATCGCAGAGTCGGCGGATTTCCTGCAGATATTCTTTCGTTGCGATATTTATACCGCCCTCTCCCTGTATAGGCTCTATCATAACGGCTGCCACCTCATCGGAGAATGCGGCTTCCATCGCGGCTATATCATTAAAGGGAACATACACAAATCCGGGCAGCAGTGGCAAGAAACCTTCGTGATGCTTCGGCTGGGCAGTTGCGGTCAGAGTGGCAAAGGTGCGGCCGTGGAAACTGCCTTCGCAGGTGATGAATTTATACTTTTGCTGCGATGTATGGAGTCGGGCAAGTTTCATTGCCCCTTCGTTGGCCTCGGCGCCGCTGTTGCAAAAGAAGGATTTGCCTCCAAAGGCCCGCTCGCTTAAAAGTTTTGCCAGTTTGCCCTGCGGCTCAGAGTAAAAGGTGTTGTCAATGTGCAGAAGCTCGGCGGCCTGGGTGCGGATGGCCTCGACGACCTTCGGATGGCAGTGGCCTATAGCGCTGACGGCCCAGCCGGGGAACATATCCAGTATCTTGTTGCCGTCGGCATCGAACATATAGCAGCCTTCGCCCTTCACAATAACCCGGGGCAAGCGAGGGTAATTAGCGATAACGTATTTATTAAACAAATCAATCGTTTCCTTTGTAGTCATTTTTCGTATCTCGTATCTCGTATGTCGTAATTGTTATTCCTGCAGCCGCTTTCGCAGTTGTAAACTTATCCTCGCGCAGGGTGACAGGAATCCTTTTTCCAATTTTTCTAATCTTTTCTATGTGTCCTCTGCAACTTCTCTTGTTCCTTTTACTCTTTAATTATCTGTGTCCCTATTCCTTTATCGGTATATATTTCGAGCAGCAGCGAATGCTGTATTCGGCCGTCGATAATATGCGCCTTTTTGACGCCGGCTTCCAGGGCGGTCAGGCAGGCATCGACCTTGGGCAGCATTGCATCTGTGATTATCTTCGAATCAATCATATCCTTGATTTGGTTTTCGTCGGCGCTCGATACTCTGCTATCCGGGTCTTCGAGGTCGGTCAGTATTCCGTGAGTGTCACTTACGACGACGAGCTTTTCAGCCACGACTTCGGCGGCGACTCTGCCGGCTGCGCTGTCGGCGTTGACATTCAACTTTCCGCCCGTCTTATCTTTAGCCACCGAGGCGATAACGGGAATCGTACCATCGGCACACAGCGTCTTTAGTAACTGGGCATTTATCTCGACAACCTGCCCAACCAGGCCAAGGTCGAGTTTTCGTCCGTCTTGGCCGGCCAGCCTGAGGGGTTCGGCAAACAATACACAACTGCTCAGGGAGTGCAGGGCCATAGGGCGGCAGCCAAGTTCCGTGAGAATCTCGCATATAGGCGTATTTATTTTGTGCACGAGGGTATGTTCGGCTATGGTCAAGGTGCGCTGGTCGGTATATCGGCGTCCCTGTACCCAGACGGGCTCAAGGCCGGCCTCTTTCATCGCTTTAGTGATGGCCTTTCCGCCGCCGTGTACGATAATCGGCTGCATACCGACGGTGGCCATAAAGGCGATGTCGGTCAGGAGCTCTTTTTGCAGAGCGGTATCTTCGAGGACGCTGCCGCCGAGCTTTACGACCACGATTCGGCCTCGGAAGCGGCGAATATATTCCATCGCCTCGATGAGCGCACCAGCTTTTGCAATAGCTTCTTCCACAATAAAAACTTTCGAAAAATAAAAATTAAACGAAGAAACGAGTTTATGAATACCAAGGCTATTCGTCAAGCCAAATTTGCTTCTGATAACGGTTAAAACAGGCGTGAGCTGTCGAGGAGGAAGGTTACGGGGCCATCGTTGGTGCTGGTTACGTGCATATATTCGCCGAAGAGACCTTTCTCGACAGAAACGCCCTGCTCGGCAATCAGGTCAGCTACTTTTTCATAGAGCTGCCGGGCCAATTGCGGCTGTGCGGCGGCGTCGAAGCCGGGGCGTCGGCCTTTTCGGCAATCGCCGTGCAGCGTAAAATTGCTGACCAGCAAAATCGCACCGCCGACGTCGAGCAGGTTCCGATTCATCTTGCCGGCCTCATCGGGGAAGATACGCAGGTTCACGAGCTTTTCAGCAATGAACTCGGCATCTTTGGCGGTGTCCTCTCTGCCGACGCTGAGGTAAACGAGCAGTCCTTTTTCGATTCGGCCAACTGATTGGCCATTGACTTCAACCCGTGCCTGTAAAACACGCTGACAAACGAAACGCATAGCTGTCCTTTCTCGTTATGCGTCGTGCGTATATAGTATTGCGTTATCTGCTAAAACCACGGTGTTGAGGTCGCCCTGCGGATGTGCAGCTCATCAATGACGGCATTTCCCTTGTGGGTAACAAGGTACAGTACTAACTCAGCGATTTCTTCCGGCTGCATCAGGTCCTGCTTCTTTATATCCGGACGTACTTTTTGCACCAGCTCAGTATCGACACCGCCGGGGCAGAGCAAATGCACTCGAATATTCGAGCTCTTCAGCTCCTCAGACAACGATATGGTCATTCCGCGAAGGGCATGCTTAGAAGCTGTATATGCGCTCTGTTGTGGATATCCCTTGACGCCTACAACCGATGCTATGTTAATAATGTACGCACTTTCGGCTTTTTTTAACAACGGCAGCGCTTCTCTGCAAAGAATGAACGGTGCGCGTGCATTTATACTCATGCAACGGTCGTAATCCTGGGTTAAGGTCTCTTCAAGCCATGCTGAGTGGGTGATACCCGCATTGTTGACGAGTATGTCGAGTCGGCCGAACCTTTCGCCAGTTTCTCTGACGAGATTTTTGATAGATTGCTCGTCTGTCAATTCTGTGGGGGCGATCTGTGCTTTTCCGCCGGCTGCTTTAACCTCATCAGCGGTCTCTTTCAGTTTGTCCATCGCGCGTGCAGCCAGGACAACCGCTGCGGCTTCTTTGGCCAATGCGAGACTAATGGCTCTGCCTATCCCGCGGCTTGCTCCCGTTACAATTGCGACTTTTCCTTCTAACCTTTTATCCATTTCAAATACCTTCCGAAAATTTAGCAGGGATTATAACCGAAAAATATGAAAAGCAAAAGTCCCTCTTTGTCGGACGTGTGTAGTCGGCGGCACTACTTCGGTGGGTTATGGCCGAATCTATTGGTCTATTATCGTGTTCTTGTTCGACTCGTGCGCTGCTCAGTGCGCTGCTCTGTGCGCAACCTCTTCTTCTCCTCCAGCATTGCCTTGTTGAGTCTTCCCAACCGCTCCTGCCTTGTTACCATCAAGCCGTCTGTCGCCACTGTCGTTTTTGCTGCATCTTCTCCGATGGCAAGCTTTCGTACGAAATTAAGCTCTACCGCCACCTGCTCATACACGGCTTTTGCAAGAATAGGTGAGGTTTCAAGCTGGTTTCGCGTCCATCCTCGCATCTCCTTTATTGCCATCCTGTCTATGGCTGTTAATTCTTTTTCCAGGCCTTCAAAGGCCTTTATGGAGGCCTTTACCTTGTTCGGGTCGGTAAACTGTACCTTTAAGGTTACTTTGGGCTGCGATGGTCTACTTGTCATATCTTCCCGGGACCTTCTTCTGCTGTTCTGCCTTGTATTATCCGTATATCTTCCTCTGCTATAGCTGCCGTTACTGGTACTTGTTCGACCCATTGTACCATTTCCTTCTACGGTACCTGTACGTCCCCGTGTGCTCCTTCGCGAGCCTCTGGCTCCTCTCCTCGACTCCAGCAACTCGCGGCGCATTTCATTCTCTTCCATTTTTTCGACAATTTTATCGAACCGCCCTTTTCTTTCTAACATCAAGCCATCGATAGCAGTTATTGTTTTCTCTGCTGATTCCTCAACAGCCTGCTTTCTTACGAAGTCATACTCGGCACCAATCTGTTCATACACGTTCTGGATTATTTCAGTTGTGCACTCCGTTAAGCCATTATTCCACCCTTCAATCTCAGTCCGGCTTCCAGTCTCAAGGTTTTTTAATGCTGCTTCGAGGTCTGTGAATTTGCTAAGCCTGGCCTTGACCGCATTTGGGTCCGTAAGCGGGTCTATATTTTTTATGGAGTTGATATCAATAAACGGTTTCGGCAGTTTTTGTGCTTCTAATATCCTATTTACCTGCCTATTATTTACCGGCCTCGTAGAGGTTTGCTGTCTGGCTCCGCGCCTTCTCAACAACTCAACGATTTGTGTCTGGCGTTTTACTTGTGCCCACCATAATGGCGACCGTCCATCGAGGTCTTTAGCATTCACATCGGCGCCTTTTGCAATAAGTATTTCTGCGACATCTCGTCTACCTGCGGTTGCTGCGAGGTGCAATGGAGTCCAGTTTTGATTTCCTTTAGCATTTACGTCTGCACCATTTTGTATTAGCAGCTCCACAACATCCTTGTGGCCTCTTTCAGCGGATGTATGCAGGGGGGTAAAGCCATCAACTTTTTCGTTTACATTTGCTCCATTTGCAATAAGCAACTTGACCGAAGCGAGGTCACCCTCTCCCGCAGCCTTGTGCAGTGTCTTATTCGCCATATTGGGAGCCTGGACGGCATAAGAGAGACTTATGCCGCAAGATACAACCAATAGCATTGAAATCAACAAAGACTTCACGATATATACTCCAAAATCACAGGTATGTTACGAAAAACCAATCTTTTTTCATAAACGTACATCTAAATTATACACTAAATTTCACTTATTCTTTATAAAAAAAATTCCCAAGTTCGACAAATTGGCCTATTTTCAAACCATATCTAACGACTCAATGCCCATTTTTTCCGCTATTCTATCGAACTCATCAAGTGTATGAAATTGAATGATTATTTTTCCTCTCTGACTATTCCTGCGAGTTTCAATAACTACATTTGTTCCAAGCTGTAAGCTAATCTTTTTTTCAAGGTCTATTATATGAGGCTGTTTTTCGTGTTTTGTGCCTTCCTGTTTTTTGCCTGTAAGATATCTACGAACCAATCTCTCTACTTCTCTTACGCTGAGCCTACCAGCCATTGCCCGATTTGCAAGCTTGCGCCTCAGCTCGTCTGTTGGTAAGGCAAGTATAGCACGTGCGTGGCCCATTGTAATCCGGCGTTGTGCTAACATCTGCCTTATTACTTCCGGTAAGTCGAGTAGTCTCAAGTAGTTAGCGATAACGGAACGGTCTTCGCCGAGGCGTTGTGCAGCTTCAGCCTGCGTTATAGAGAATGTGTTTATGTAGTTTTGATAGCACTTTGCTCGTTCAATAGGATTTAGGTCAGTTCTGTGAATGTTTTCAATCAATGCCAATTCGAGTAACTGCTGATCAGTTGCCCGACGTACTAATGCGGGTATTGTGGTAAACGAAGCTAATTTTGCCGCCCGGTATCTTCGTTCGCCGGCAATTAGTTCGAATCCGTCCGCTGCAGGTCTGACGATAATTGGCTGAATTACACCATTTGCCTTGATAGATTCAGATAGCTCTTCCAATTCCTGTTGGTCCCAGACAGTTCGTGCCTGATATGGATTGGGCGATATAGAATCTATGCTTATTTCCTTCAGAGATTCCCGTAACTCTTTATCTGGTGGGAAGTTATCATCTTTGGCCTGTTCAGAGAAACGATGGTTAGCATACGCTTCACGCACTGCTGTTATCGGACCTAATAATGACTCAAGCCCCCTACCGAGATGTTTTTGTTTTTCCTTCTTTTTTACTGCCATATCAGCACTCCTTTACAATACGGCCTTCATTTTGTTAAGTAACAATAATTATTCCTTTCCATCTCCATTATTTAATTTAACATTTAGCAAACAATCTAAATAGTCTCTGTTGCGTAAAGCCGAAGCCGGCAATGTCACCCCTGCGAAATCAGGGATTTACGCCAAAAAAACTGGATTCCTGCTTCCGCAGGAATGACAAATGCTGTTTCCGCAACAGGAACTAAATAATAATTCGGCATTTTGCTACAAATTCAATAAAAATGAAAGAATAAAACATTTTT
>CAYVIT010000115.1:0-10186 GCA_964451425.1 uncultured Pirellulales bacterium | reverse complement strand
AGTAGTACGAATTTTTTAGACAGGATAACAGGATTGACACGGATTTTGTTTGGCCGCAAAAAATCACAAAAAAGTTAGACAGGATTAACACGGAATTTCGAATCCAGGATTTCCCGCTAATTTACTTGACAGTGACGTGCAAAAACATATAATTGCATCGTTGTAAATGGCTTTACTGGAGGCAGCCGGTGATGACGGAAATCCAGCTATATTCACTCAATTCTGCGAAATTTTACGAGCATGTATCGGTACGTATAGTGTGCATCGCGTGAAATATTAAAAATTTTTGAAAGGAGAAAAAAATGAAAAGTACAATGTTCACAATTTTGGCTTTGGCCCTGATGGTATGGTCGGCTGCGGTCAGTAAGGCAGTGCCGATGAGTACGGCGTTTACGTACCAGGGACGGCTCATCGACGCCAACGACGCTGCGGACGGGCTATACGACTTTCAGTTAAAGCTCTACGATGACCCCAATGTCATCGTGGGCAGGCAAGTGGGAGGCACGATTGATATAAACGACCTTGACGTTATTGACGGCTACTTTACAGCAGTATTTGACTTTGGTGCCGGCGTATTTGCCGGCGATGCCCGCTGGTTGGAAATTGCGGTGCGTCCGGGAGAGCTTGAGGACCCAAATGAATATACTCTGCTTAGTCCAAGGCAGCAGATAACGCCCGCTCCTTATGCAATAGACGCCAACACATTGAGCGGACACAAGGTATCAGACTTTGCATCGGCATCTCATCACCACGATGCGCGTTATGTTAATACCGATGGTGACAAAATGGTCGCGCAAGTAGACGGGTGGTGGATTTTTGAGGTGGAAAACACCGGCAAAGGAACGGGCATTGAGAGCAGGGCTTTTACCGATGCCGTTTGTGGGGTGGCATCAGCCGATGGAGGTACCGGTGTTCGCGGTAAAGCGATTGGGGAAGGCGGTTACGGTGTTTATGGCTATGCCTCTGACCCGAACAGTTACGCTGTTTACGGTAAGGCGATTTGTGCTACGAACAATAAGAACTACGGCGGTTACTTTACTGCCGCAGGCAAGTATGGCCGAGGTGTATACGGTGAGGGGACGGGTGAATCCGGACGGGGCGTCCTTGGTGATGCAACGGGCCTTTATGGAACAGGTGCTCAGGGAACGGCTACCGGCCAGTACGGCATGGGTGTCTATGGATTTGCTTCCGGAAGCAATGCCTATGGAGTTGTGGGTACGAGTTCCGGAAACTTCGGTCGTGCCGTTTACGGCTTACACACCACCGGCGGTTCTGCGGGATACTTTGAAGGTCAAGTTTATGTCAGCGGCAAAGTCGGTATCGGGATAACGGATCCGGCCCATGAATTCGAAATATATGGGGACAAAAACGATTTCGTTGGTATGCACATAACCAATCCGAGTACGGGAAGCTTGTCTTCCGAAGGGATTTATTTCAGTAACGAAGATGGTACAGTTGCTGGGATAAGGCTTCATAATAGTGACGAGATGGCTATTTTTGACAATAGGCCGGAAGGTCATATCACACTGCATACCGACGGGTATGAGAGAGTAAGGCTTGATAAGGACGGGAATCTCGGTATCTGGACGCCGGAGCCGAAAAGGCGGTTGGACATCAACGGAGTAATGCGATTAGAGCCTACCTATACGTTTCCAAAAGACCCGAGTGATGGAGATTTATGCGTGACGGGAAATGTTGGCAGCCGACACATTTACTGTTACTTAAATGGTGATTGGAGGCAGTTAGATTAAAAGAAAAAGAATATTCCAACAAAAGTGACAGCTGCCGCAAAATGTGTTTTCAACACCGGGACGAGAATGCCCGAAAGAAAATCAGACATAAATTCAGTTGCTGTAGTAACAGCTATTTTGCGTTATTGATAAGAAAGAGAATTATATCAAAACAAGAGGTGTAATAATGAAAAGCTACAGTTATGACGCGATACATAGAAAAAGACATAAAGTCTTACTGTTTACATTGTTCGTTCTTTTGGCGTTGACGGCTTCGAGCCAAAGCGCCGATCCGTATGAGCTTACGTGGAGCACGATTGACGGCGGCGGTGGACGAAGCAGTGGTGAAGATTTTACTCTGACCGGAACCATAGGTCAGCCGGATGCTGCCTATAGCAGAGGCGGAAACTATGAACTGCTCGGCGGGTTCTGGCCGGGCGGGCCTTTATGCTTTGTTGATTTCGAAAGCTTTGCGAGGTTCGCCGAATACTGGCTTGAAACAGGAACCGGACTGCCCGCTGACCTGTACGAAGATGAGGATGATATCGTAAACCAGCTTGATTTGAAAGTCTTTGTAGAAGAGTGGCTCTGCTATTGCCCTGCAGGCTGGCCGTTAAAATGAAAAAGGAAAATCCGCAGTAAAAGTGTGGGCTAAACAATCCCACAATAAATTGCGATTCTACAGGTACGACACTCAAACAACAAATTCGGGTGCTTAAATCCTAATGGCCGGCCACAATATAAGGGTAGACATTGCAACCTGGATTTGGTATACTTGTAAAGAACTATCGCTGCTTTTGAATGGTCAAATTTATTATATCAACATTTTCAGGAGAAGACTTAATATGGCTGAACCGGGAAGAAAAATGCGGATAATCGGGTGGAAAACAGAAACACGGCTTAGAAGAGGCAAGTGTGTTTGTCTCACGATATTGGCATGCGCTCTGTTCCTATCGTTTGTCGATAGCGATGTTTTTGCAGCTGCGGTTAAACCTGTAAAGTACAGGCCGATTCAACTGCATCCGCAGAACGGCCATTACTTTCTGTGGCGCGGCAAGCCGACGATTTTGATAACTTCCGGCGAACATTATGGAGCAGTCCTCAATCGGGCTTTTGATTACAGGACGTACTTGAGGACTCTCGCCTCGCACGATTTTAATCTGACGCGGACATTCAGCGGCGCATACTGCGAGCCGGTCGGGGCGTTTAAGATTAAGAACAACACGCTTGCACCTGAGAAAGGTTTTCTGATATGTCCCTGGGCCCGCAGCAATATACCCGGTTATGCCAACGGTGGTAATAAATTTGACCTCACAAGGTGGGATCCCGAGTATTTTACGCGTCTGCGCGACTTTGTTTCCGAAGCAGGCAAGCATGGCATTGTGGTCGAACTGGTACTTTTTTGCCCCTTCTACGAAGACAGTATGTGGGAACTGAGCCCAATGAACGCCGCCAATAACATTAACGACATCGGCAAAATGAAACGTACTGAGGTTTACACTCTCCATGATATAAAGCTATCGGCTGTGCAGGCCGCAATGACACATCAAATCGTAACTGAGCTAAAGGACTTCGATAATATTTATTATGAAATCTGCAACGAGCCCTACTTCGGCGGTGTGAAACCGGAGTGGCAGAGCTATATCTCCAATATAATTACCAAGGCGGAAGCAGATTTAAAAGCAAAGCACCTGATTGCCCAGAATATCGCGAACAAATCCAAGAAAGTAACCAAGCCAAATTCTAAGGTGTCGATTTTCAACTTCCATTACGCCAAGCCACCTATCGCTGTGGCGGAGAACTATGGCCTGAATAAAGTCATCGGAGACAATGAGACCGGCTTTGCCGGCAGTGGGCCGAAAGCATACAGGCTCGAAGGGTGGGATTTCATTATTGCCGGCGGCGGAGTTTATAATAACCTCGATTACTCCTTTACCGTCGGTTATGAAAATGGTTCAGCAGGTATCGATGCGCCCGGCGGCGGTGGAGAGGTGTTTAGAAAACAGTTGGAAATCCTCAAGGATTTTATTAGCAGCTTCGACTTCATCAAAATGAAGCCGGACAATTCAGTCATTAAATCCGGAATACCCAACAATGCTACAGCCCGCGCCCTTGTTGAGTCGGGCAGCGGCTACGCCATTTATATTAACGGCGGAACTGAAGCTAAACTGGTCGTGGCACTGTCGATGGGGGTGTATAATGTAGAGTGGATTAACACGAAAACCGGAAACGTCGAAAAAATGGAATCATTTCGGTATGCCGGCGGCGATCAGACGCTGGTTTCGCCCAAGTATGCCGATGACATCGCTCTGCGGATTCAGCATAAGCCGAATAAGAGCAGGATAAAATGGCAACGTTAATAAAGCTAAAATTGGGGCCTAAATCGAAAACATAAATATATCAACACAAAGGGTTCGACAAAGTCTTCTGTCCGGCATTTTTTAGAGATTTTAGCTGCAAATAAGTTATTCCCGATTCCAGTACGACATCATCAAACAGCAGATTTTCCCGTTTGTGAAGCACAAAACCAACTCCATTATATTGCAGAAACGCATTTGAACAAAATCGTTGATATTGCTTCGGCAACCGTGTATATTTTTATTTGTTGAATCTACATCCCACGTTCCATATTTTGTGTAAAGCAAAATGGCCAGTAAAAAAAAGAAAGTTTTTGTTGCCCTCAGCGGTGGGGTGGACAGCTCAACTACCGGAGCACTGCTGTGCGAGAAAGGCTTTGATTGCGCCGGAGTATTTATGATTACGAGCGAGCAGAGCCATAGTGCACAGGCAGATGCCGAAGAAGCTGCCAGGACATTGGGCATAAAACTGTACATCCTCGACCTTCGCAGTGAATTCGAGCGAATTTTCGAATATTTCTACACTGAGTACAAAAAGGGTCGAACGCCCAATCCGTGTGTTTTTTGTAACAGGAATATTAAATTCGGCAAGTTGTGGGAATTTGCACGGGACAATGGAGCCGAGCTTTTGGCCACGGGACATTATGCAATGATTATTAAACACAACGGCGATGTTGGTTTATACGAGGCTGTCAGAGGAGCCAAAGACCAGTCTTATGTCTTATCAATGATTGATAAGGATACTCTGCCCTATATAATTCTGCCTATGGGTGAACGTTCCAAGAAGCAGACACGAGAGCTGGCAGCAAAGTTTGGCTTAGAGGCCGTTAAAAAACCGGAGTCTCAGGAGATATGCTTCATACCCGATGACAACTATACCGCCTTGCTCGAGCAGCGGCATCCGGAACTTGTCCGTAAAGGAAGTATCGTCGACAGCAGCGGCAAGGTTCTGGGTGAGCATAACGGTGTTCACCGATTTACTATCGGTCAACGACGGGGTCTGGGAGTTGCGATGGGCAAGCCTTACTATGTCACGACAATCGATGCCGAGACTAACACCGTTATACTCGGCCCCAAAGAAGAGGTTATGCGCCGACAACTTCGGGCGACAGGAGTGAATTGGCTTACGAGTAAGCCTGCTTCTCCTTTTCGGGCAAAGGTCAAAATTCGGTACAACGACACAGGGGCTGCTTCAACAGTTACCCCGGAAAATGATGACGTTACAGTTGAATTTGATAAGCCTAATTCTGCGATAACGCCCGGCCAGTTGGCTGTATTCTATATTCAGGAAGAAGATAAAAGCAGGGTTGTCGGAGGCGGATGGATAAATAGTGTCGCTAATTAATAAGTAAGGCCATATTGTAATTTGCAATTATAATTATGCAGATAGAAGACGACATTTTGCAATTGCTTAAAGAAAAAGGAGCTGAAATGGCGCGTGCAGCCCAGCGAGGAGTAATCTTGCAGCCGGGTGCTATCGGAGATTGTATATTAACCCTGCCTTTAGCTGAGTTTATGAAAGAAGCCCTCGAACTTGGTGGAATTGATATTCTTGGGCATACAGAATATACCGGTATCCTGACCGGCAGGACATGTATTGACAGCGTTCGCTCCATAGATACTATGGATTTACATCGTCTGTTTGTTGAAACGAGCGCTTTTGAGCTTGCCGACGGCGACTATTTAATAAACGCTTTTGCCGACTATGCCTGGATAGTAACATTTTTGGGTGAGCCGAACAGCAACTTTGAACAGAACCTGATATTCACTGCCAATTGCAGCCACAGCGCAGAAGTTATGACATTATCGATGAAGCCGCCTGGCGACTACTCCAACCATTTGACAGAGTACTACAGACAACAATTAGTAAATGAAAGTGGTCTGTCTTTGCAGGCTGGAGATTTTCAGCCCGGCAGTTGTTTAATAAAAGCAACTGAATCAGATGTAGATAAGGGCAGAGAATTGCTGAAAGAAATATATATCGACCCCGACGCAAATCTGGTTGTAATTCAGCCTGGCAGCGGCGGACAGCATAAATGCTGGCATCTTGATAATTTTTTAGCCATAGCCAAAGAGCTTCGTTCAAAAGGCGTCAAAGTAGTATTTTTGTTTGGGCCTGCCGAGAAGGAAAGATTAAGTAACAAAACAATAAATAGGATAAAAAGCGTCGTAAAATGCCTGACGGACCTGACTTTGACGCAGGTTGTTTGTCTTTTGAGCTGTTCGGATGGTTTCATCGGCAATGACAGCGGCATTACGCATTTAGCTGCAGGAATGGGCATCAGGACTTTAGTTGTTTTCGGCCCAACTAATCCGGCAGTCTATAAACCGGTTGGACCGGCTGTAACAGTGTTTGCAGGGGATAAAACAGCTTTTGCCGATAAACCCTCTGCAGCCCTACAGCAGAAGATTCTGGAAGTCTTGATGGCTTAATATCTAATTGCGATTTTAACTCACGATATGTTTATGGGATTGCCTGAGTCAAAAAGTGAGCTTGTGTTCACTACGAAATTGACAGCTAATTTTGTTTGGAGATTGAGTAGTTGACCACATTGGTATTTATGCTATAATCCTTGATTCTGGATGTTTATCAAACTAAAAGCATTCGATTTAAAGATTTTTAGTTTTTACACTTTATTTTTTCGCTACTTTTGAGGGCACTTATATGCAAGAAAGAACATTAAGTGAATTAGCTGAATATGTAAGTGGGCGTGTTTGCGGTGATCCCAATATAATCATCAAGTCTGCATCGACCCTCGGCCGAGCAGGTGAGGGCGATATTAGCTTTCTGGCAAACCACAAATACGAAAAGCAGCTGCGGACAACGAAGGCAAGTGCCGTAATCGTGGGCAAAGAGACTGCCAGTTCGCCCGTTCCTCTTTTAGTAGCTGATGACCCTTACTATGCGTTTATGCAGATTATGGTGCTGCTTCATGGGCACCGCAAACACAAAAAAGTAGGGATAAGCCCGCGGGCTTCAATCTCCGACAGCGCCAAAGTCGGTGTTGACTGCCATATCCATGACTTTGTTACTATAGCCGATGATGCAAGAATCGGGGACGGCTGTATAATTTATCCCGGTGTTTATATCGGTCAGGGAGTGCAAATTGGGAACGACAACATAATATATCCCAATGTTACAATTTACGATGGGTGTAAAATAGGTAATCGTGTAATTATAAATGCCAACTCGACCATCGGTGAAGATGGCTTCGGTTATGCCAGCCACAAGGGTATGCATCACAAGATACCACAGACCGGCACTGTGATTATCGAAGACGATGTTGAAATAGGTGCCTGCTGCGGAATCGAACGAGGAACACTTGGTGATACTGTTATAGGTCAAGGTAGTAAGCTGGGCGACCTGGTTACAGTAGGGCACGGCACAAAAATCGGCGCACATTGTTTGCTTGTAGCCCAGGTAGGTATCGCGGGCTCAACCACGCTTGGACATCACTGTGTAGTCGGTGGGCAGGTTGGTATTGTCGGACATATCAATATCGGAAACAACGTTACAATAGCAGCTCAAGCCGGTGTTATTAATAACATTCCAGACGGTAAAGTGGTGCTGGGCGCGCCCGCTATCGAGGCAAACCAGGGTAAACGCGCATACAGTATGATAGAATATCTGCCTGAGATGCGACAAAATATTCGCAAGCTCGACAACCAAATTGAAAAAATCACCTCACTAATCGAAACGGAATCTGAAAATTCAATCGAGGAGGATACCGAAGCATAACTTGTACGCCGGCGTCGAAATAACAGAGACAAATGTCAAATGCCTAACAAAGAATATCGGATTTCAAACAGGAATTTTTTTTGAACGAGATACAAGATACGAGCCATAAGAGTACAGAAGTGCTTGGCTTGATTGCAGGAGGGGGCAGATTGCCCTTTCTTGTGGCCTCCGGGGCCAAAAAGGCGGGATTAAGAGTCGTTTGTGTCGGCTTGTTAGGCAGTGCAGAGCGAAGTCTGGCCGACGAAGTCGATGTGTTTTACAGAGTTGCGATTGCCCGACCGGGTGCCTGGATACGAAAACTAAGAAAACACGACGTACGTCGGACGATTATGGTTGGTCGGGTTGCCAAGTCGCGGCTATTTACGCCTTGGCGAATCCTGCGATATCTGCCGGATTGGCGGGCATTCAGGATATATTACTGGCGACTGCGCAACAAAGACAAACTCGATGATTCGCTTCTATCTGCCATAGCCGACGAGCTGGCGAGCGGCGGGATAATACTGGAGAATTCAACAATGTACTGTAAGGAACATATAGCAACAGAGGGCGTAATGACAAGGCGCCAGCTGAGGCCGTCAGTAGAAGGTGACATTGAGTTCGGCTGGCAGATAGTTAAAAAGCTCGGTGAACTGGACATAGGGCAGGCAATTGCAGTTAAGGAAAAAGAAGTAATCGCCGTCGAGGCGATAGAAGGCACGGCGGAGATGATTAAACGTGCCGGTCAATTTTGTAAATCGAAGGGCTGGACGCTTATCAAAACCTCGAAGCCGGGTCAGGATGTGCGATTCGATGTGCCGTGTGTAGGACCTGATACTATTAGAAGTTTAGCCGAAAACGGCGGTAAATGCCTTGTTGTCGAAGCAGGTAAAACGATAATTATCGATAAGGGCGAAACAATAAAACTCGCCGACCAATTGGGCATAAGTATTCTGGGACGCTAACACCTTGGACAACGATTTTGATAAAATACGACGGAATAACTGCACGTTATTTACCAACAAAAATTTTCGTAACGATAATCTTGAACAGACCTTATTGGCTGGCGAAAAAGAACTGCAAAAAAATTATCAATTAACGCCTATCCCGTCATCGCCGTTTGCTCGAGTGAACAAATTTAGTGTTACTTTTGGCGGCTTTGAGAAACAAGTTTACTTAAAGCAATATCTCTACAGGTCGACTTGGGATTTTATTAAACATTTTGTGCGTTCCAGTCGGGCCAGGCGGGCGTTTAAGGCGTCGCTGATGCTGGAGAGAAATGGATTTGAGGCCCCCGTTATTGTTGCAATTGGCGAACGCAAATCCACCTTTCTCGACAGGGAAAATTTTTTAGTGACTATCGAGGTTGAGGGCGCAAAACATATTTATCAATTTCTTCTCGAGAGTTCGGGGAATTTAACCACTAAGCAGCTAAGAGGCAAACGTGAGTTAATACGAGCATTTGGGCGGATAGTCGGTAAAATGCATAAGGCTGGAATTTTACACGGGGACTTGAAAGTGGTCAACGTTCTGGCAAGAAAGGATGAAAGCGGCTGGCGCTTCTTTTTCATCGACAACGAACGGACGAAAAAGTTTTATAGGTTACCGACTTGGCTACGTTTGAAGAATCTTGTTCAGTTAAATATGTTCAGAGATAACATCAGCCGCACCGACCGTTTAAGATTTTTCAAAGCCTATCTTGAAGAAAATGAAAATATTGTGTCGGATCGAAACATCTGGGCCCAAAGAATATTTTCGAAAACTGCTGAGCGATTAAGTGAAATGCTGGCAAGAGGGCGGATAAGCAAATGACAGTTTTTTCTCTTAGCAGATATTAAGTGTTGAAAAAGATGGTTTTAATAGAGCAGAACAAAATTTTATGGATTTTAGAAGATGTAAAAAGCATTCATAAGAGATATTACGGGCCAAGATGGAGTTGGGCAATATGAAGGTAAAACGCGACTTGGGATATTCTAAAGATTACGTCAGAGCCAACTTGCAGTGTCTCTCTGATAAAAGTATAAGTTTAGCCGGCAAATTAGAAATTAGACACACGACAAATGCGGATTGCTTTTGACTTTAATCCAATTATCATAAACAAATATTCCGGTTTTTATGCTTACGGAGCAGGTCTGTTACGAGGCTTCGAAGCTCTTGCAGAAAAGCCAGAGTTCTTGCTTTTTTATTCTCGTCGCTTTTCGAATGAGGCTGGATTCGTAAAAACAGAGATAGGCGATTGGGCCAAGCTTTCAGCCACATCTGTAAAGATGCGATGGCTGGAAGATTTCTGGCGTTACAGCAAGTATCCCAAGCTACAGTTTTTTACCGGTGAATTTGATATATATCATTCAGCCCATCATTTGATGCCACCGACCGGAAATAAG
>CAYVIT010000114.1:0-10257 GCA_964451425.1 uncultured Pirellulales bacterium | reverse complement strand
TCGGAAATTGGGTTCGTTTTGCATAAAAAGGTGAATTTGTAAAGAACTCTTTACAAATGTAAAGAAGAATTTAAAGTTTAAAGTGAGAAATGTAAAACCACAACTCAAAATGTAAAACGAGTTACTTCCCATACGACTACTTTCGTCTCGCCCCAAGACTCTTTACGAATGATTAAAATTTGCAAGGGCTTGTTGGCCCTAAGGCCTTGCCAATTAGTGGCTTACGACTTGCCCTTCGGCAAGCTCAGGACAGGCGGTTCTCCGCTTGGTTAATGGTAATTGGTTAATGGTAATTGGTAATTAGCTGCTGACTCCTTACTTCTAAATCCTCAATTTTACATTCTAAATTATCAATTCTAAATTGCCGTTCACATTATACCAAACTTACTTAAGATATTCAATGAAAATCCAACTTTTTTATGAAAAAAGTTTACCTATTGAAATGTGGTTCAGGAGACCAATTGATGATTAACCAATTATCCTAACACTACTTATAAAGTATTATTGCCTTCTTCTCAATACATATTTCTAAGCCACTCAAGATCGTGGCCTACAACTAGTTCATACTTGCGTAAGTGATGAGTAGTTTTCATCAATACGCGCTCTACCTCGAACCTATTTTTCAATGCCAAGTCTTCGATTTCCGGGGCATCGTCATAAGTCATTATGAAGTGGCCCTTTATTCGCGCTGCCAAGGCAAAAAGCTTTTCATGGTCTATTTTATGGTATTTGTAAAGTCGTTTCCCAGCGACCGTATAGGGTGGGTCGATAAAAAAAGCTGTTTTTTTGGAATCCAAATTTTTATAGATAATGTCGAGACCGTCCCCTTGAATGAACTTTATTTTATCCTTAACTATCTCAATATCTAAGATTCTTCTGCGCAGAGTTCCTACGTACCAACGCGATTTGAGGCCCTTTCCGTTTTCTCCATTCTTTATAAGACCTGCCCCTTGTGCCAATATACCCCCATGGCTCAATCGATTTCTAAGGATAGTGGAAAAAGCCCTTTCTCTCAATGAGCGATTACGTGTATTCAGTATTTTCTCAACATTTTCTCGTGTTATCTCTATTGTTTCGATTTTGTGAATCAACCATTTGTGTTGGTGGCATAGCACGGTTCTCCATACAGCCGCTATATCCTCATCTTTCTCGACCATCAGGATTCTTTCGGCAAGGTTTTCGAAAGCCGCTGTCAAACTCACAATACCACCACCGGCAAACGGCTCTATTAGTCGAACATTTGTTCCGATACTCTTCAACCATTTTCGCACGTATGGAACAAACCAAGTTTTCCCTCCTGGATACCTAAACGGGCTTCGCATAGGTACAGTCGCAACATTAATAGGCTTATCTTCAGATTGACATTTAAAGAATGTTAATTGAGTCATTGAAAAGACACCTTAACTATGAAAGAATGACATCACCCAAAGATGGAGCATCGGGCGGATTACCATCCAACTTTTGATCCAACTTTTCCTGAAGCAGCTCAACAAAATCTTCAATTTTTCCCGGATTTGGAGTTATTATCTTATCCAGCGCTGGCTCAAATTCTGTATAAACCACCTCATCACTGGTTAGAGTGTACCTGTTTTTTCCCTTATTGAATTTAAGATCATATAAAAACCAAGCCAAATCAGCCCGTTCGCGCTTTACGTTTTTCATCTTTGGTAGAGTTTCGAAAAAACTCCTTTGAAGTATCACTGCCTGCTTCTTGCCCCAAGCTCGCAAAATACCACCTTTATATAACACTTGGGGGACTAATCGCTTTCGTGATGAGGACAAATAATCTGGTTTAGGATAGTTTGGCTTTCCATGCCAATCTAAGTTCTGCCGACCCTTCGGGTCCGCCATGTAATTCTCAAAAGGTGCTCTTATGTTGCCTGAGATATAAACTGCTTGAACTTCAAGAGAACCAAAGTCGGTCACATTCCCCTGTTCATCGTATGACACTAGAACTATATCAATGTTGCCTGCAGATTTTCCATATTTATCGGCAAGTCTTACTTCAGCGATTGATGTCCATGAACTTCGCTCGTCGAAGAAAAAATTGGCTGCTTCTTCAACAATTATCCACCTTTCGCGGAAACGGATTGGGCATGTTATTACGGGCATTCCATCGCCAAATATACTGCAAACTCCAAGTGGATTCTTTGCCTTATCTTTAGTGCAGGAAGGCACTTTGTTATTAAAAGGACAGATCTTATTGCGTCTCATTCGCTTGGCATCTTCGGTAAAATTATTAATAGGAAAACCAAATACCTCTGCTAATGGATGATCAGCCATATTTTTTCCTTAAAACCTCATCTTCGTTCCCACCACAGAATATACAGAACGTTTTAATACGTCAATTGGGAAATTCCACAAAGCTTGTTTTCTCCATCGTTTTTAAAGCGGCTTTAGCGTCGATATCCTGCAATTTGAAGCGGACGCTGACCACCAGCGGCTTTTCACCTGTTTTGAGCACGCAGTATGTTGTAGTGACGAATGTGCCGTCCGGCAGAAGCTCAAGGCCGGCGTAGCCGGTATCACCCGGCCCGGATTTGTTGTCCAGCAGACGCACACGGTATTGGCCTTGGCGTCCCTTAACGATGTCATCATACGTGCCAACCCACGCAACAAAATCGCCTTTTGTCGCGCTTTCGTGGGTCATATCACGAAAGACGATAACAAGACGACCGTCGGGAGAGTAGCGCGCCACGTGACGGTCGCCGGTCAATGCGCCGGGCACCTGCTTCGGCTTCGACCAGGTCTTTCCTTCATCGTTGCTGAACGAAACAAACGAATTTAATTTTCGGCTGTTCTCCCGCAGCAATATGGCAAGTTGTCTGCCATCCGGCGAGCGCACCGCGCCCGGCTCACACAGATGCGCAGTCGGATGCTCCACTATCACTTGCGGCTTGCTCCAGGTCAGACCGCCGTCTTTGGAAATGATTTTGAATACCTGGAATTTCGTCCTCTTGCCGGCATTATGGAGGAAGCGGCCATCATCGTGAAACATCGCCATATAATCGCCGTTTTTCAGGCGAACTACACTTGCCATAACGACAACCCCACCGAAATCTCCAATAGGATTTAACGGCGTCCAGGTCTTGCCGTCATCTTCCGAGACCGCCATCCGGATTGGATACAAGCCGGAGAACATAATCAGCCTCTTTGTGCCCTGTGGGTCGAGCACGCGGTGAATCGTCGGGACTTCTTTCGATGTGGCCCAATTGTCCGGCACCGGAAGCCGTTCGCTCCAGCTCAATCCGCCGTCGGTGCTCTTTTTCATAACGATGGCCCCTCGGCCGTGACCTTTCGGATAAACCGTAATGATGGTCTTATTGTCCTCCAGCAGGACGGTTGTCGGATGGCCGAGGTACTGGCCAACTTCCTTATCGACGATGACCTGACGATGCTTCTGACCGGCCAAGTCGATAAGCGGAATTGAGTAACCGCGTGGCTGTGAGAGGCTTTTATTATTCAGTAATTGATAAAAATAGTCCCAGGTCCAGGCTTTTGAGCCGTCCGGCCTGATAAGCCAGAAGCCTCGAACGTCATCGTTATTTTTGACCGGCGGTGTCCCCTTCTTTAATTCATTACAATATAGCTGCCAGTAGACTATATAGGGACATCTCCACTCCAGTGCCGTCTGGACTGCGTTGGGAATCGCTTTTTGGACTTGCTCGGCTGAATAGTTGTTTTCCGGCATACCATACTCGCCCATATACACATTTTTATTGCCGAAATCGGGACTGTCCGGCATGTTTTTGGCTATAAAATCCAGGGCATCTCGCAGCACGTTCGGGTCATTAAAGTGCTCCGTCGCAGCGTCCCACGCCGAGTATGAAACCAAATCCAGATTAGTATGAGGCAGGACCGAATTGACCATATTCGGTTTGCCCTGCTTCATAGAAACGACGACACGGTTCACCTCAGCGGCGTGATAGAGACGAACACCATGTTGGCCGACCTCCTGCTTAGCCTGATTGACTCCGGCCTGCCTCGCGTTCAGCCACTCTATCATACTGCTGATTGCTGTTGGAGTCGGGTCGCTCTTTGCGTCAAAATTGCCGCGAATCAGCCAGTCGCCTTCCCAGTGCTGCAAAACAAACGTCTTGCCCGTGTTCTTATATGTTGTCAGAAGATGTTTGGCCAGCTCGTAAAACTGCCGCTGCTCATCCTTCTTTTGCTTTTCTGTGATACCGTTTTTCCAGTACCCTCCGCCGCGTCCTGTTGAGAAGCACATCATAATGTAAGTAGAAAAAGGCTTATTGAAAAGCTTTTGAAAATACGGCGACTGTGCCATCTCAACCAAGGTGTTCATCTTCGGCCATTCGGAGTTAAAAGGATAAGACCCCGGCGGATTATCAAACCAGACCTTAATCACCCTCGAACCCAGGGCCAGAATTTGGTCGGCTCCTTCGTTTAGGAAATCTTTGTCCGTCAAATAATATTTGCCGCTGACATGTGTTACTCCAATCACATCCCGCAGCTCTCGTTTCTTTGCGGCATTCTGTTCTGAGACGGTATCTGACTTGCTTTCCTGTGACACACAGCCGACGAAGATTACTACCGTCAGAGTCGCAAGTAAGTATTTTTTCATTTATTGTCCTCTTCAAATAAAGCTGTTTCAGTAATGCAGAACAATTTGTGCTTTTAGGTGTTAATCTCTGAGTTTGTGGAAGGTTTTTTGTGCCGTTTCGATGGTCTTTTCAATATCCTGCTTTGAGTGGGCCATCGAGACGAACATCGCTTCATAAGCGCTGGGAGCAAGGTATATGCCTTCCTTGAGCATCTCTGCAAAGAACCTTTTGAACCGTTTTATATTGGTTGACCGGACATCGGCAAAGTTTCGCACCGGTCTGTCGGTAAAGAAGCAGCTCATAATCGAACCGAGGCGATTGATTGTAACGGGTATCTTTGCGTCTTTGGCGGCATTGGCCAGGCCGGTTTCCAACAAAGCCGACGAAGATTCGAGTTTTTGGTAGCAGTCTCCTTCCGTTAGTATTTCCAGTGTCGCATTGGCAGCAGCAGTTGCGATTGGATTACCGCTGAGGGTACCTGCCTGATAGACCGGGCCGACCGGAGCGAGCATATCCATAATGTCTGCCCGGCCTCCGACTGCGGCTGCGGGCAGGCCTCCTCCGATGATTTTGCCAAGGCAGGTAATATCGGCTCTCAGGCCGAAAAGCTGCTGTGCTCCGCCTGCGGAAAGGCGAAAGCCGGTTATCACCTCATCGAATATCAGCAGAGCATCGTTCCGGTCGCATAAGTTGCGTAACTGCTGGAGATAGCCGTCCAACGGAGGCACTACTCCCATATTCGCGGCGACAGGCTCAACCAGGACCGCTGCGATTTTGTCCTTGTGTGTTTGAAAGGTCTTTGTTGCAGCTTCGATGTCGTTATACGGGATTACGATGGTCAGGCCGGCAATCGAATTGGGCACGCCGGCGCTTGATGGGGTGCCCCTTTCGGCAAGCCCGGAACCGGCAGCGACTAACAGTGAATCGCTGTGGCCGTGATAGCAGCCGGCCATTTTGATTATTAAATCCTTTTTCGTAAAGCCGCGGGCAAGACGAACAGCGGTCATTACCGCCTCCGTGCCGCTGCTGACAAGACGAACTTTTTCGATGGAATCGAAAGCAGCGATTATTTTTTTCGCCAGTCTCGTCTCGGCCAATGTCGGTGCTCCGAAAGAGCTTCCCTTTTCCGCTGCGGCTCGAATGACTTCTAATACCTTCGGATGCGCGTGTCCAAGAATCATCGGTCCCCAGGAGCCGACGTAATCGATGTATTCATTGCCATCGATATCATAGATTTTTGAGCCGGCCGCGCGTTCGATAAAGAGAGGCTCGATATCTACTCCGCCGAATGCCCTCACGGGAGAGCTGACACCGCCCGGAAGAAATTTAACGGCCTCGCTGAAGGCCTGCGCTGATTTTGAGTAATTAGCCTTTTGATTGTCCATTGTCTGTGTTCACAATATCAGAGCAAACACCCGTCGCGGCAGCCGACATTTCCTCTTTTTGGCCCTGCCGAAAGCTGCCGGTTCGGCTCTGTCGCGCTTCATATCATTTCGTATCGAGCATATCGTATTGTGGATTGCATATTTTGTAAATGCCCGGTTTTTGGCAAACCTGCTATTTTTCTTGCAAAGCACGAAATATTACATATACTTTGTGCTTTTAATACTCGATTAGTGGTCACGGAGCACGGATATGAATCTGGTTAAATGGTTTCGCAAAAATAATACGAAAGTGATGGCTATCGTTGCCATTGGGACACTGGCTTCCTTTATGGGGCTTGTTAGTTTCCTGGAGTTCATTAGTCGGCGAAGCACCGGCCTGCACAAAACAGCGGCGTACTTTTCAGATAACAGGAAAATCACTAATAATGATATAATTGTGGCCCGCGAAGAGTTACATGTTTTGGGGTCGGCAGGAACCGCTGAACTGCTGCAGAGCGTTGGTATCCCGTTGTTTAGTAAGGTCCTGGACCTGCGGGCTATTTTACTGGGAGAACTTTTATTCAGCGAGCGGAGAACTTCACCGGGTTTAGTCAATTACATAAAACGGATGATAAGAAACAACGAGTATAGAATCAGCGACAAGCAAATCAGCGATATTTACAAGCGCTCGGCGCCAAGCGAAATTTACTGGTACTGTTTGAAAAAAGAAACGGAACTCGCGGGAATAAGGGTGTCAAATGAAGACACTCGCAGACTGTTGGTGGATGCCATACCGCGGATACCTCAATTTAGAGGGGCCACATATTCACAGTTAATCGGTTCGGTAGTGAAACAGTTAGGGATTTCGGAGGAAAGAATACTGACGATATTCAGCAAGCTGCTGGCGGTGTTGGAGTACGCCAAGATGTGCTGTTCGGGCGAAGATATTACCACCTTACAGTTAATGCAGGAGGTCAGCTGGGACGGGGAAACGATTGATGCTAATTTTGTAAAAATTGATTCTGCCCTGTTTGCCGAAATACAGAGTGAGCCGAATCAGGAAAGAATTGTGGAGCATTTTAACAGATACAAAAAATTCTTCTCCGGTGCTGCAGACGAAGAGAATCCTTATGGTTTTGGATATAAGCTGGCCGATAGAGTTCAGCTTGAATACATTGCGTGCCGGCTCGATGATGTTTCTGCAATAGTAACGCCGCCTACACAGGAAGAGGCAGAACAGTACTATCAGAAAAACAGAGAAAAATTTACTGAGCAGGTACCATCGGACCCGAACGACCCGAATTCGGCGCTGACCGAACGCATTAAAGGTTACGCCGAGGTGGCGGGTATTATTTCAAAAAGCCTGCTGCAAAACAAAATAAATTCGAAGGCTAAAGGTATCCTGGATGATGCAAAGAAACTTACCGAGACAGCTCCGCATGATATGGATACGGAGCCGGATAGTCCTGGTCCTGAGCAGTTAAAGCAACGCCCTGGTGATTATGAAGCTGCCGCTGAAAAGTTATCTGAAGAGTATAAAATCGGGGTATATGCGGGAAAGACGGGGCTTCTTAGTGCGGCCGATATGTACGCAGATGATTACCTTGGTAACCTGTATATGAGAAGCTATGGGAATAATATTGTCGTGTTGACTCAGTTTGTATTTGCAGTTGATGAGATGGGTCTTGGCGAACTTGGCCCTTTCGCAGTGTCGAAGCCCGAAATGCATAAGAATATCGGCCCGGTGATTGATATGTTGGGACGAATAATGACGGTTGTCCGCGTGATAGATGCCCAAAAGGCCTCTGAGCCTGAAAGCATAAATCAATCCTTTGGCACGGGCACGTTTAAGTTTGCACCAGAGCACGAGCAGGCAAATCAGGCAGATGCCAACACTACGCCGAAGCAGGAGTTGGAAACGGAGGATGTGTATTCGGTAAAAGCGAAAGTGACGGAAGACTTAAAAAAACTTGCAGCTATGGATGCTGCCAAAAAGAAAGCCGAAGAGTTTATAGCCTTGGCGGCGAAGGACGGCTGGGAGAGCACGATTGAGAAATTTAATGGGCTTTATGGCCGGAAGGACACGCAGGACGAAAGCGACCCAAACGCGATAAAAGATATTGATATGCCTGTTAAGAGCGAGAGTTTGACAAACCTAAAAAGAATCTCAAGAGAAGCGATAGAAAGGTTGGCTCTTCAAAGCCAGGGTAATCCGGGCTCAACCTGGTTCGTCAATGAAGCCCAAAGATGGCTGTCGGTCGATGAAGCAAAAGTACAGGGACAGTTCATAAATCGGCTTTATTCTCTTGTACCACAGGACAGCAACAGCGTTGATAACTTAGCTCAGCCTTTGGAATTTAAGCCGGATATGAGCTACTATTGTATAAAGGAAATTCGCATTAGGCGTGTTATGCGGGAACAATATGAGCAGCTCAAGCCTTTAAAGGTATATTCGGAAGAGCATATTCAATCCCAGAGTTTGGCGGCGGTACACTTTAATCCTGAAAACATATTGAAACGTATGGACTTTAGATGGGCGGCGGGAGCACGGCGGGCCGCAGAGCCAAATGAACCGGCGGAATCTAAGGGGACATCGTAATGGCACTGCGTTCGACTGAAAAGAAAACGCTGTTTATGTTGGTTGTGGGTCTGCTGTCCTGGCTCGTGCCGGGCGCAGGCCATTTCGTGCTGATGGAAAGAAGACGGTCGATAATTATATTCGTAACCGTTTGTTTGACCTTTTGTATCGGGATATATATAGGCTCAATTGGCGTTGTTAACCTTTTCGGCACAGCTCCCTGGTATGTTGTAGGGGCGCAAATTATGAATTCCCCGATAGTGCTTGTGCTGGGACGCTTGAACACCGCCGGAGCTTATCGCGTCTATGGCTGGCCCAACGAAATCGGACAAATATATACAAGCACAGCGGGTTTGCTGAACTTTTTGTGTATTGTCAACGCCGTTTATTTGGCCCAGCAGCGCGGTTTAGAGAGGGCCTGAGGGTAAAGTTTTGTTGAAAGCCATTTTTGTTATTGCGACCTTTATTGAGCCCGAACAGTTCGGGCCAAATCCGCTGTCTATGCTATGGCTGCTGCCGTTAGTGGCGGCAATCGCCATCATCTATAAAGCGACGAAACTTCCGGTAATCAAAGCAAATAATTTTATCAAGGAGTCAGTGATTTTATTTGCTTCAATTGTTGCCTTTATATTTGTGGCTGCATTGACCCTGCACGCCTTGGCGTGGTTGATTATAGGGTGATTACCGGATTGGTTAAATAGGTTCGTATCCGCTTCCGGCCGTCTCAGACTTGCCGGTGTTTCATTCTTTCCGGTTTGGCAAATTATTCTCAAGCAAGCCCAAGTCGGCAAGGGCGTTGAAAGCGGCTTTTTGTTCTGCTTCTTTTTTGCTTCTGCCCCACGCGCTTAAGAAATGGCGGTCTGCCAGAGCAGCCTGACACTCAAAACATTTGTCGTGGTCGGGCCCTTTTTCATCGAGCAGCTCGTAAACAGGCGTTGCATTAAACTGCTGCTGGGCGTATTGCTGCAACAGGGATTTGAAGTTGCCGTGGTTTTGTTCGTCGCCGGCCCGGTCAATTGACGGGCCAAAGACTCTTAGGATAACACTGCGGACAGCGCCGAATCCACTGTCGATATAGATTGCTGCGATAATGGCCTCTAACAGGCCGGCAGCCAGAGAACCTGACAAGGCCCGGTCTGAGGCCAGACCTTTGCCCACTTTTAGAAACTTTTGCAGACCGAGCTCGCCGGCGATCTGAGCGCAGGTGCTGCGGGAAACAAGCACACTCTTTATTTTCGTTAAATCTCCTTCCAAATGATCAGGGAACCGCTCGAAGAGAAATTGACAGATGACCATACCTAAAATCGAGTCGCCGAGAAATTCCAGTCTTTCATTACTCAAAAGGCGGTTATCGGTCGACGAGGAATGGCTTAGTGCCTTGGTTAAGAGTTTGCGGTTGGAAAATTTGTAGCCTATTATCTGCTCGATTTGCTGTAGAACTTCTTCGTTCATTCAATTGGGACCTGCTTTTTACAACTCTTATTGTGCAGAAAATTGCAAATGGCTTCTATTATATAAACCCTGTGAGCAGATTACGAATACCGCTGACTCAGCGATTTTCGTAGCCGGCTCAACAGGGACAAAAAACTACGTCATATTATGTAAAGGACCAATCTGCTGTCAAGTCTTTTATATTATATCGGGTGTTTGTGTATGGATCTTCAGGTCAGAAGCAATAATATAGCAGATTGTAAATGATTAACGTATCATCATCTGCTCTCATACTCTTTTGTATTTAGAGCCTATCCAA
>CAYVIT010000113.1:0-10376 GCA_964451425.1 uncultured Pirellulales bacterium | reverse complement strand
TTCATAGAGCTCAACTCGGATGTTAACCTTGTTGACTCTACAATCAATGTTCTAGGTGGTCTTAAAGCCAAAGCAGGGATAGTTATAATGGAAACAGGAGCGTCAAGTATTATTGCTAGCGGAGATTCTCTCAATGCCGGACGAATAACTCTTGAAGGCAGATTTGCTAATCCAATTAGAGTCTACTCGGATTATGCAGCAACTGATGCAGAGTTTATCATCATAGAATCAGAATCTTCGTCTAATTCAACTATTAAATGGGTCGACTTTTTTGGTGGCTGGACCAATGTCCAGATATACGACAAACGGTTGACTGAAGGGATCAAAAACTGCCGTTTCTTTGGTGCTAACTATGCGGTGTATCAGAATGGAGTAGAAGAATTAACCGATGTGAGGTTTTGCTTTTTCTACTGGAATACCATCTCTGTATATCTCGGCATCGATGATTGTTATGCTAACGAAGTCGAGTTTCTCCTGGATAATGTGGTTATTGATAATAATTTTGAGAGCTCCTCATTCGGTATTGTATTGTCAGGTTATCAAAGTGTACCTGATTACAGTACATTAAGGATATCCAATTCAGTAATCACAAACTCGTATTGCGGGTGGTTCATTGATGGGAGTTCATTCTACCCGCCAGTTATGTCGAATCTTGCATATTACGGCAACTACTATGATGATAATCTCTCTAGTTCCGGCTTCCAGAAGAATCCTATGTATCTCCCTCAAAGACCGTTTATTACTCCATCAGACCCAAATGGATGGCCATACTTCATTGAACCGAATAGCGCAGTTGCAGACGTGAATATTGGTGATTTATGGCAGAGTGCTCCACAGCAGTTGCTGACTTCAATATATGAAGATGGCACTCCTCGAGGCAACAAAGGTATTGGATTCGGTATGCCAATTTCACTAAGCTACGTTACTAAGGTAGGTGAACTTGCTTGCGACATAATTTCAGACGGCATAGTGAATCTTAAGGATTTTGCAGAATTTGCGGCAGACTGGGGAGCTGCCTCCGCCGGGTCACCCGCTGATTTCGATGATGATGGAACAGTTGATGTCAATGATCTCGATATGCTAAGTCAGAACTGGCTTCAGACCAGTTATATAGAGCCAAATGTAACTGACAACGGAGATTATCTTACTTTGACTTGTCAGGAAGCCAATGATGTGAATTTGACCGACTTCGCCTTTTTCCTTGATGGAGAATTTATTGCATTAAGGGATATTGATGAATACCCTACGTTCTTAGTTGACAAGATGAAGAATAAAGGCGGTGTCCACACCATTAAGGCAGTGATCAAAGGAGACCATTCTAAACCTTATGCTACTACTGGTAAGGCTGTTTCATTTGACACTCCTTTAAGTGGCATCAATTTTCAGGAGCTATTTGATCCGTGCAACTATTTCGTTTTACAAGGAGATGTAGCGGGTGGTTATACTGCTGATATTAACATCACGGATTTTGACAGCAATATCCTATGGTCAGATCAATTCTCCGATGATTTCACTTGTCTAATCGATCCGAGTACCTTCTCTGACGAAATTAACTATACTGTAGCATATTCAACCAGTGGCTCATCCGGCAGCGGATCTGCTCTAGCGCTTGGGGGCAAGCCAACAATGAAAACATCTGGCTTAGTAATTTGCATGCTGGCAAATGGCATGACAGAGGGAAGCAACTATACTGACACGGGAACCTGTCGTTATGCCGCCAAAATGTGGAAGGGAAATGGAGTAACACCTATCACTTTATTGGGCTTTGGAGAACATAATCAAGTCAATTTTGAGATGTTAAAAAAGGTCTTTTACAAATACCGTAACATTCGGTATATGCATATTAATTCTCATGGACATTGTGAGACTGACGGCGCAGGATTTTTTGGTTTCGATGTTCCGAGAACAAGATTCAGATTTAATGACGGGGATTGGCCCAGCCATAACTCAAGAATTTGGACCGACAAAGGATTAGATGTTCCTGAAGGATATGAATACCTTTCTAAAAGCCTAGAAAAACATTACTGCCTTGCACATTTTCCATTTAAGTATGACCAACTCAGGATTGTTGTCTTAGAGCCTTGCTATGCGCTTCGGAATATTGCTACCGAGGATGCTCAAAAATTAGTACATTATGTAGATGGAGCATATCAGTGGGAAGTAGACAATAACCAGAATGCTCATTATCAATATACTTACAGCGATGTCTGCTTTGCATTTAATGTCCGTAGCAGCAAGCAGATGATATTGGGTTCTGGTGAGTTAGTTGTTAAAGGCAGTATATACCCGTATTTCACCAGATTTATTAATGCTTTCTGGTATGGACTAGGTGCAGAAAACCTTAGTGTATATAACGCTTTAATGGACTGGGCGATACCTAATGCCAACATGCAGGTAATGAAAGAATTTAGGACCAGGGGAGCTGGAATACAGACTGATATTTACCTAAAACCTAATCCGTGATTTAAGGGGTAAAGAAATGAGAACTTTGTTAATTGTATTCAGTTTATTCATTGTTTTTTCAATTACCGGCTGTTCACAAGAGCCGGAATATGTAAAGCTTAACAGGGAGAATATAGAAAAACTGGATTTAAGCAAAGTAACTGAAATTGACCTGGTCTCAACTTCGGCTGGAGACGACCCAAAAGTTTGGAGAAGTATTTACAGGAACATTTTTCCAATAACCAACCCCGAGAAAATGAAGCGTATATTGTATTTTATTAAAACCGGTGAGCCAATAGAATATGCCGCTCCGTTTAAAAGTCTGTTTTTTAAGACTAAGAAAACAATATATTTCTTGGGTATCAGGTGGGACACTAAAGCCTGTTACGGTGACTTTTGGGAATCCTCTGAATTGCTCAGAAAGTTGGAATCCTGGGGCTTGGAACATCCAAAGGGCGAGTCCAATTTACCCAAAGGCCAAATATTTGATGGAGCACCATATGACCCCAATCTCATTAACCTGGACCCTAACTATATTCCTTTCCATTGAAAATTTCCGTATTTTTTAATCGATGAAAACTAGTAAAACTAGAGTAAAACTAGGGACAGCCACTGTTTTGTTGGGTTCTGGAGAAAGTGTTGTTAAGGACAGTATATACCCGTATTTTGCCAGATTTATTAACGCTTTCTGGTATGGGCTTGGCAGAACCATAAAACCAAGAAATAACCAATCGTTATTTGGGGTTGATAGAATGAATCCCGTTAGACATTGCCACGATAAGGAAATGGGTATCTCTAACGGGAGAGATTTGAAAATGGGATAAAAAATGTCTAACGGGATGAATGTACTTTTAATCGGCAGCGGCGGGCGCGAGCATGCCCTCGCGTGGAAATTAGCGCAATCGAAACAACTGGATAAGCTCTATATCGCACCCGGTAATGCGGGAACGGTTCAATGCGGGGAAAATGTTGACATCGGTGTTAATGATACTAATGCGCTTCTTGACTTTGCAAAACAAAATAATATAGGACTTGTCGTGGTCGGGCCGGAAGACCCGCTATCGGCGGGAATTGTTGATGCCTTTGAAGCGGCCGACATAAAGGCGTTCGGCCCCAGCGGAGAAGCAGCCCAGCTCGAAGCGGACAAGGCGTTTGCAAAACAATTGATGCGCTCCAGTGCCATCTCCACCGCCGAGGGCAGAATCTTCGAGCGTTTCGAAGATGCAAAAGCGTATATCGCAAGCAGGGACGAGGCCGTGGTGGTAAAGGCGGCAGGGCTTGCGAAGGGTAAAGGCGTCTATGTTTGTGACGACCCTTCCGATGGGATTCTGGCCGCTGAGAAGATAATGTGCGATAAGATATTCGGGGCGGCGGGTGAAAAACTCATCGTCGAAGATAAACTGTTAGGCGAAGAGGCGTCCATCCTTGCTTTTGTGGACGGTCGGAATATCTACGTTATGGAATCGTCCCAGGACCACAAACCCATCGGCGATGGTGACACCGGCCCGAATACGGGCGGAATGGGCGCCTACAGCCCTGCGCCTGTGGTTACCGAGAAATTGATGGACCAGATTACGCGTGAAATTCTCGTGCCGACGGTGGATGGTATGAATCGCAGCGGCAGGCCGTATAAGGGAGTGCTGTACGCCGGGCTTATGATAACAGCCGGCGGCCCGAGAGTGCTCGAATATAACGTTCGCTTCGGCGACCCTGAAACGCAGCCGATTCTGATGCGCCTCAAAAGCGACTTGCTCGAGGTATGCCTGGCGGTTTGTGACGGCAAATTAAATGATGTTACCCTCAAATGGGACCCGCGGCCGGCGGTCTGCGTGGTGATGGCCTCCGGCGGGTATCCCGACAGTTATGAAAAGGGCAAAAAAATAACCGGCCTAAATGAAGCCAAGCATCTCAAGAACGTTGTCGTCTTCCACGCGGGAACCACTGTCAAGAACGCCGACATTGTTACCAGCGGTGGCAGAGTCTTGGGCGTAACTGCCCTGGCAGATACGATTGCCAAGGCAAAAGAAAAAGCCTACGAGGCCGTTGATAAAATACAATTCGACGGTGCTTACTGCCGTCGGGACATCGCGGATAAGGCAATAAGGAAATGATTATTGCTTGTTGGGCTGTGTACTTTATACCATAAACTAAAACTGATATAAGCTGTGAAATACTTTATTAACAATAGAGCATCAAAAAAGACCCGGGGCGGCAGGAGTCTTCTTCGCAGAATTCTCGACTTTTTGATTCTGGCAGTTGTTGTATGGCTTGCTTACATCCTGGCCGGCCGGTCTCTACGTCAGGTCGCCGTTGCACAGCTTGCTGAGCTGACGAATGCGAAAATCAAGGCCCAGTCCATTGATTTTAATTTCGACGGCTCGGTCTCTATCGAAAAACTTGTAATCACCCCTGAGCAGAGGTCGGAGCACGACGATGCAGTCCTCAGGGCTGAAAAGGTATATGCGCGTTTCGACATAGGCAGTTTGCTTCTCGTTCGGCCCAGGCTGAGGAAAATAACCGTTGATAGTTTTGTATTTAATGCACAATACGATTTGGATGCGAGGCTGTGGAATACAGCGGGCCTTAAGTTCGATATTCCTAAAGGTGGCGCCGGACAGGTACCCGTTGTTCGTCTCGAAAAGGGGACCCTTCAGTACAGTAAGGTCTCAAAAGGGCAGGCGCAAATCGTGATAAAAGTCCCTGTTGATGCCAGACTTGAGCCTGCTCAAGATTCGCCGACGGCTTACAGTTTCAGTATAACAACAGCCGAAACCGCACAGGCCGGCAAGAGCACCTTAAACGGCTCCTGGCAGCCGGGCAGGATTACAATTACCGGCGGGATTTCGTCGGCCGATGTACCCTCGATTGAGAGGGCGTGGAATATAAAGAACCTGACTGCTGATTTAAGTTACGATGCGAACAATATGTACTCATTGCAATTGAAGATAAAAGATCTTCTCAGCAGCGGTGGAGCAGGTAGTGAAGCATTTGCCTTTGACGGGCCGTCGGTTTTTGAAAGCTGGGCCGCATTTACAATCCTGCAGAGATTTTTGAACCAATACCGCCCCGCCGGGCAAATTGATATTGACCTCAAAGCATCCGGCAATTTAGAGCGGCCGGGTGAGAGTCAGCTTGATGGAAAGGTCTACTGTAAGGATGTTTCGATTCGTGATGTCAATTTTCCCTATCTTGTGCAGCATATTGCCGGCGAGATAAATTTCAGCGAAAAAGGCCTGACACTTAACAATCTCAGCGGCGACCACGAGGACGTCAAATTGGCTTTTACCGGCTGGTCGAAAGACTTCGGGCCCGATTTGCAGTACGATATTCGGATTAAAAGTGATAATATGGCTCTGGATGAAGACCTGTATGAGGCGCTCAATCCGAAACAGAAAAAGTTATGGTCGGCTTTTTCACTAAGTGGTCTTGCGGCGATAGATTATACATTCAGCCGGCGCCCCCGGACTGAGGACAAAAAGAACCTGAAGGTCAGGTTGTTTGACGCCGAAGTGACTTATGAGAATTTTCCTTATCCGTTAAAAAATCTTGCCGGCAATTTACTGTTCGAGGACGACGATATCACTATCTCCGATTTGGTTTCGCAGTATAACGGGCGTACAATAACGTTGAATGGTAAAGTCGCGGGGCGAAGCACCGACCGGCCTGAATATGATTTAACAATCAGCGCGAAAGACGTCCCCTTGGATTCCGAACTTGCGGCGGCGCTGCCAGCCAAACAAAGAAGCTTTTACGAGCAATTCGATATGAACGGCCTGTCCGATGCCGAGGTCAAGATTTTTGCACCTGAGCCTAATGCCGGCCCGACGGCTTTCACCGCCGACGTGTCTTTCAAAAAGACCTCTTTGCAAGTGGAACAACTGCCCCTGGTTATCCGGGACATATCGGCCACAGCTGTTGTCAGCCCTAATTCGATAAGTATTCAGGATTTCACAGGTCGCTATGGCGAAAGTGCGATTTCGCTTACAGGCCGAATCTGGCCGACCGATAAGGCCGAACAGAAACGCTACTGTTTGAAACTCCGTGCTGAACAAATGGTGCTGAATGATGATGTGATTGAACTGTTACCGGCATCGATGGGGAAAATTTTCTCCGACTGGCAGCTAAAGGGAAAGATAAGTATTATCGCCGATTTGAATAAAGGCGATGTGAATGACTGCCCTGATGATAGGATCATCGTAGAATGTCTGGGCAACAGCGTGAATTTCCGTTTTGCAAAAGCGGCGAAGAACCAGGACCCTGTCAATTTTAAGCCGCCCGCATATCCCCTAAAAGATGTCACCGGAAGATTGATAATAACAGCCGACAGTATAAAGCTGGATAATATTACTGCAGCCCCTGTCAATAAGATGCAGGCTACAGAAGGCACCTCAACTATAAAACTAAACGGCGATCTCGACAAGTCGGGACTGGCGGATAATGCTTTCAGCAGCGGCAGATTAACACTTTCGGCCAATGATATTCTGTTCGATGAGCGTCTGGGGCAGGCTCTGCCCGGAGTTCTTCAGGATTTGTATATTAAACTCGTACCTACGGGCAGATTTGATTTGAAACTCGAAGATATTCAAATGTCCCCTGCCGGAGATGGTGAAAGGAATATTGACTTTGCCGGTAATGCGAAATTGAAAGGATGTAATTTGAACATCTGGCCCGCCGTGAAAGAGATGGCTGCCGTGTTGGATATGAACGGCTTATACAAGACCGCCGGCGGATTCGGTGATGGCAGGGTATCCGTCTTTGCGGATAGTTTCAAGGTTGGCGGCAAGTCGGTAACCTCGCTAAAGGCGGACTTGAATTATGACCGACGCAGCCAGATTTGGGCCGCCGAAAGTTTTGTAGGTGATTGTTACGGAGGAAAATTGACGGGTAAATTCGAATTCAAACAGCCGACCGAAGGGCCTTCGGAGTATCAGCTCCAGGTAGGCTTTAACGATATCGACTTAAAACAATTTCTTTCAGGGCCCAACCGAGATGAAGCGAGTTTTGTTACCGCTTCAAACGGAACGGATGAATATCAGGAAGCACGTGAACAGTCACAATCCAACGGCACGACCAGCGGTAAAATGAGCGGCTCGTTGAGTCTAAGAGCCGGCGTTGGTGGCAGTTCTTCACGTCTCGGCAGATGCAGACTGATAATTACCGATATGTATGTGGGCAAACCCTCACCGCTGGCAAAGCTCTTGCACGTATTAAAATTGACGGATTCGAAGGATTTTGTATTTAAGCGGATGTTCGTTGATTCGTATATCAAGAACGACCGGCTGGTTTTTGAAAAGTTCGATTTGTCCGGCGAATCACTTGCCTTCAACGGCTCAGGCTCGATGGACCTGAAAAATAAGCAGGTGAATTTGGCCCTCACCGTTCGGGGCAAGCGCCTTGCGGCTGCAGAACCCTCGGTTTTGCAGTCACTGGCCGAGAACATCGGCAGCGGTGTGGTGAGAATGGATGTAACAGGCAGTGCCTACAACCCGGATGTGAAAATCAAAACCCTGCCCGTCATCAAAGATTCGCTGAAAATCCTCGGCAAAAAAACACCCAAAGCTGAAAAATGAGGTTAAGCATAAGTTTTTCGTCATGCGAAAGCTGGCCCTACCATATGCAATTGCACTTTATCTTCTTATAATCAATGTCCAAAGCATTCCACATTTCGACTGTTTCTTTGCACAAAGCTACGTTGGTGAAGTTGTACTTACTTTTCAATTGTAAAATTATTGTTTGATACATGTCATGTCTGCTGTTGAAATCAATTTTCTTACCCCAATTAGAAGATTCCCCTAAATATTTCACCCAGCTTTTGTCCGAGCATCCATTAATAGTGCTTTGAAGGCCCCTTAAAGAACCTAAGGTTATTCTTTCAGGCGTAATGTTATCAAATAAGATGTCAAGCAATTGCACGTAGTGTTCTTGCCAATTTTTTACAGGAACCATAGGGTCAATTCTAATCCTTACCTCATACCCTGCATCAGAAACCTTTTTAGCAGCCTCAATTCTTTTTAAGACTGAGGGTGCTTTTTCCCATCTCTTAGCGACAGGTATAGCGTTTAGGCTAAAGCTAATGATTACTTGATTATGAGGCCGAATCTCTAATAGATTGTTTACGTTCGAAGATTTTGTCAGAAACAATACTTTATGAAGATTCTGTTTCTCAAAAAAAGGGATAATAAACTTCGAGAAAGGAAATTTATCATCCTCGTGCATTAAAGAATCAGCAATTTCACCTGCATTTAGGATTTCAGGAGTTTTTACTTCTTCGAGAAACTTTTTAGTATGGAGCTCAATTTTCTCATAGGGTTTGACTACTGGCAATTTACCTTTAGGCTGGAATCTAAAAGTCCCCTTGAGATAACACCAGGCACAGTTGTAGGGACAACCATAAGCCCATTTTAATTCGAGGAAATGGGGACAAACAACATCTGTTTTGCTTTTTGGTAACGGCGTTTTGTCAAACCTTGTAATAATCGAACCATCGTTAACCCGCGCAACCAATGTTTCCCTTGTTCCATCAATTCGTTCAAATTCTCTATAGTGAATTTTTACTTTAATGACCCTTAGCCCCACGTGAAGTGGAACGTCTTCACACTCCTGCTTCGGCGAATATTCCATAACAGAAGAACCTCGCTTCTCGCCAGGGAAATTAAGCAGAGGATTATATTTTGGCCTTCCGTTCTTAACCTTCTCGACACCTATATTTTTAAGCGCCTTATCTAAATCCTTGGCAAGGTAGTTAGTCTCCTGCAAAGCATGCCCCAGAACCTTATTATATTCAATAGCTCTCTTACCTTTATATTTATCTGAGATTTGTTTCTGAAAGTGACGAAAATCTACCTCTGCGAATAGAGATGGCTCAAAATATCGTTTGCTTTCTTCACTGAACATTACGTCCTTCATTATCTTAAATCCTGTTATCTTCTTTGTGGCATAAACTAAGTAGTAAAACGTCCTGTTTTTCTTAGGAAATCTATTTCGAAAATACCAAACAAAAGCACCTTTCTGCCTAATTTGCTTCTTATATAGTTCTATCAAGTCAATTTCTTCTTTGGCTTTCTTGTATTCCGAAGTTCCAAACAGTTTAGTAATGGTTTTTTCAACTTTTGGAGCTTTAAGCCACCTCTGAATTGAGTTATATTGAAAATTTATGAGGACTTCTTTATGAGGCAAAGCCAGTATGGTTTCTATCTTATCAAAATCCATGCCAGAGAATCCTTCTGGATCTATGAAGAAGAAAGCTGGCGACTTATCAATTTTGTTTAATATTGCGCCTATGCAGGTCAAAAATTCGCTATTGTATTTCTTAATATCCAACTTTGTTTCAAATTGTTTAAGTGAAGTCTCCAAAATCTCATACCGTTTTGGGTCTCTTTCGATACAAATGCAATGAAGCTTACAGGTGGGCTTTTCATATTTGGTTAAGATTTTAGCAGCAATTACTGGCGACCCTTCTTCGCCGGTCTCATATTTACCAGTCCCAGCAAAAGCATCTACATAATAAGCATCTTTAACCCAGGCCTGATTTGAAATAATCTTGGCCCAGGGCTCCAGATAATTTTCAAAGATATTATGCTTAGAAACGGTTTGAATTTCTTTTTCTTCAAACAAATCCTTCTTCAACTCATTTCACCTCAAAAACTATATTTTATTTTTTTGTATTCCCATTTTTCCAGTGATGAATCCCTAATCATATCGCTTACTTTTTATCCCCATAACCCATATCCTAACTGTTCTTTACCTTGACCGCCATTAGCACGCTGCAACTCTCCAATTTATCCCAATTGAAGCCGCGTGAGAACAAACATTTTATCCTTTGCTTTTTCGAACAGTAAAATGGATTTCTTGAGTCTGCGGCTCTCATCGCCTAACCAAGCTAGAATTACTTCTGTTTTCTTCGATAGATAATCCGGCAATTCATGTGCTGCATT
>CAYVIT010000112.1:0-10449 GCA_964451425.1 uncultured Pirellulales bacterium | reverse complement strand
TGGATATACAAACCTTCAGGGGACTACTTTTTCGGGCCGGATACCAAACATTTAAAGGAGGGGCAGTGGTATGATGACTGGGTTCCCAATGACCATACTTTCGTGAAAGATGAAAATGGTAAGTGGCATATAATGGGAATCACACATCCCTTGGTAGAATCGAATCCAATTCATGAAGGTATTCACGAAGGAGAATTTGCATCTTTTCATGCTATATCGTCTTCTACAAGCTTTACAGAGACTTTAAAAGAACATCACTATTCCGACTTGCCCAAAATTCTCCCACCCAAAGAACGTCCCTCGGAGCCTCTGGCTAACCATGCTCCATATATTATCAAAAAGGATGGGCTTTATTATATGATTTATGGCCCAAGTCCTCTTCGTTTAGCTGTGTCTTCAGATTTGTCAAAATGGGATTTAAAAGGAAAATTATTCCACGAAAGTGATGGAGCACGCGACCCAAGTTTACTTTTACATAACGGAACCTATTATGTGGTTTACTGTTCGGTTAAAAGTGTCCGTTTAAGAAGATCTAAGGACTTAATTCACTGGAGTGAACCGGAGACCATTTTTACATCAACCGGCTTTGCCCCGGAATCGCCTTCTTTGATGTATTTCGATAAATCATTTTACCTTTTTGTATGTTCTTGGGATGGAAATTGGGATGGTAAGGACATTCAAGGTGCTTATCAACACATTACGTATGTTTACCATACTAAAGACACGTTAAACTTCGGAATTGATGATGAAAAGCAAATTACTACTTTGAAGTCTCATGCCCCTGAAATCTTCCGGGACGAAGATGGTAAGTGGTATATTTCCAGTGTTGAGTGGCCTTATAGAGGGGTAAGTGTAGATATGTTAAAATGGGAAGAGCAGCAGGAGTAAAGAGGTTCTTCAATGTCACTATTAAGATTTCCTCGGTCTTCCCCTGCCCCTCTTGTGGTCCCCATTGGCAAGTACCTTATCCAACTCAGCCCTGTCGAAACACAATCGACCTGAGATTTTCTTGGGGTGGAGTGACCCCTTGTGGATAAGCCGATGAATGGCTTTGTCAGGTCTTTTGTTTTCGGTGTTCTACTTTTGGACTACAAAGGTAAAATCATGTCAATCATACAAAGAAAGCACTTGTGTAAACAGACGGTTCTTTTACTGACAAGCACTTCGAGAAACTTATTTTTCCAGGGTAATGATTTTGGGACAAGTCATAAGCTGGGCCCCGTTTTTGTTGCCGAGAACATTATAATGCCCATCGTCACTCCAAAAGACAAATCCAGCCAGTTCGGGATAACTTTTTTCCAGTTTCTTAACTACATCCATACAATCTCTTGGGGGATCGGATGAACCGCGGATTCCCAGTTCCGACCACCAGATCACTTTTCCTGATTTTTTCTTCTTTTCCACTGCCCAACGGTACTCTGAAAAAATCAAGCCGGTACCATATGCAGATTTTCCCAGAACATCGACATAGGTGTCACCCGGATAGTATTTTTTCAGGGCACCATGATTGGCCGTTGTATGATAAGCCCAGATAATATTGTCGAGGCCCTTTACCTTTATAAAATAATCATGAACCAGGCGGTAGAGCTTTATGGCGTTTTCACTTCCTTCCTTCGCATGCCACTTGTTCCTGTCATCACTTTCAACAAATGGCGTATATATAACGGATATCCCCTGATCCTTCAGCCACTTCAGATTGGCGGCCATTCGATTCATCTGATTGTAGAAGTTGTGCTTCGTTGGATTATCACCGGCGGCGAAAATGGGATCAATATCAACGGGACCGTTCCATGATCTTCCTGAAGGATTTGCATAAAAGGTATATACACCGACGATCATCCCTCGTTCCCACATTTTCTTAACGCCTTTATTCCAGTGGGAATCTGGAAATGGGTTATCATGAAAATCATAGGTGACACATCCATACCGCGGCATTTTACCAGTATGATTGTACACTTTCTTGAGCCAATTGGAGGCATGATCCATGTCAGGATTTTCATTGTGCACCCACGTAGCCATTTGCCCGAAAAGATAGGATCCGTTTCCCAGGCTTTTCATATATGCTAATACTTTGGCAGTGGGAGACGTATTGTTTTTACCTGAAACAAGAAATGGGAAAATTATAAAAAAGATAAGTATTGTGAATCTTTTTATAGTCATCAGATGTTTCCTATATAAACTGACATTTCCCCATTTAACTGTTTACAAAACATAATTCAGCACTTTCGATGCTAATAATTTTAGCAAATTCAACTTGAACTATCAAGATTTCTCTTTTTATCTGGTCTTTTTAGTCCAACTCTGTCGAGACCAAGGTAGGTGATTGCTTCGTTGAGCCAAAGAGTGGAGGGGGTATCCTTGGGCTGGGGCTGAAAGCTCAGAGGGATCTGATAGGGACGGAAAAGCGAGTCCCGGCGCGCCGGGATTAACCGCTAGGTTGTAGGTTCGAGTCCTACTCGGGGAGTTTCAAAAAAAGGTACACAAAAAGTAGTTTCCTGCGCCGACCGCGCTCGAGGCGGCGAAACACAGTGTATATATTTATTGGCCGGCACCCAGAAGCCACTCCTCGGCAATGATTGCCACATCGCCCATATCGACGTATGCACTGTGGTTTATATCAATTCCGTTGCACCAATCCGGTCCTGGACACAGCGCTTGCCATATAATAGCCAGTTCAGCAAAGTCGCCAAAGTCGACCTGTGAATCATGATTGAAGTTGGCCCTGCAGGTGATAGTCTGAAGTCCATCTTCCACCTGGCAGTGATCACCGCACTCAGGTGTCACCGCTACGGTCCATACATTTGGTTCAGCGACGTCTATGTCAATCTGACAGGTAATCGTGTTCTCGTCGGCAATCACAACGTTGGTGGCTTCAATTCTTGTGACGTCGTCCCGGTACACAACAAGCTCAGAGTCGGCGTTGATCAACCTCTGATTGCCACCGACGGAGTCGGTCTGGAAGAACTCGATTTCCTCTCCTCCGCCGTTCTCGAAGAAGTCGAGGACCAAAAAGTAGCTCCCCGCAGCAGGGAAGTCGAAAGTCATCGTGCCGGCGGTTCGGTTTTGCGTTACATCGGTTGTTGCCGGGCCGCGAGCGTTTGCATACTCTCCAACGAGCTGGCCGTCAATTGAGAGTGTGAAGCCGTCGTCGCTGTTCACGCCGAAGTACCGAATCCCCGGTGAAGGGGCATAAATGTAGCCCGTGAACCGGATGGCGAAGTTGCCCGGCTCGCCCGTGTTGAACGGCGAAGCAAACTCGTCACTCGGTGAGAAGACCCCCTCATCGCCGGTACAAAATAGATTAATTACCGGATGAACCGCGTACACAGGGTCGCCAACACCACGTTCGGGGTCGTCGAGCAGTAGTGTCGCCGCATCAATCTGGTCAAACGACTGGTCGCTCTGGACGTAGAGGGCGTCAAAGCCGATCTCTTCCGAGGCGGTGGTCAGCGCGACCAAGGTAGTCGAACCCGGCTCAAAGCCGCTTCCGTGGATAGTGAGCTGTGCGGTACCGTTGTTGCACACCGGAGTCGGCGTTACCGATGTAACTATATATGGCAGAACGTGGGTTACTGTGATAGAGTCCGTGGCTCCGGGCACAGGATACCCCCCACTATCGAGTCCCTGAAAGTTTAGCAGATTCGGCCCCAATGCAATTGATATTTCCACTTCAAAGACGTTGTTGCCTGAAAATATCGCCGATACAGGTTCGCCGTTTACTGATATCCCCGACACCTCCAGTGGGGCAATACCTTTAAGTGTTACATTCTGTTGTGATGTACAGAAATTCTCGCCACTGTTGGTTGTGATCTCAAAGATTTGTGGCGGAATCTGCGTCAGGATGTATGCCCGGCGGTCTCGGACGAATGTTTTGATACCGTCACGTCTTCCGTCTCCGAGCCCGTCATCAATCAGGGCCTGGGCGGCATCGTCCAGAAACATATCGAATTCCGTTGGTGGATTAGCTGTCCCGTAGGAAGTCTGCCATGGGCCGTTCACCAGCTCCGCGAATGCCTTTAGGTATAACAGTTCGTATTTGGGGTAGTGCAGGAACTGATAGACTTCCGGGAACTGGCCGGAGTTCACCGAGAACAAGTCCGTTGTGGGTCCATTGCCTGAGCCGAGTGTGAAGTCGATGTCCCAGGGCAAAAGGTACCACAGGCCCTCAGGCAGAGCATAGTAAAAGTAGTTGTTTTTCCCTCGGGTATACCCGTAGCTGTCCCAGTCACCGACAGCGTGGCGAACTGCCAGGGCGCGGGCGAAGTGGCAGGGGTCAATAACCAATTCGATGGTTGCCTCATAGTCCGGGTTGCTTGACGGCGTGTTCATTGCCTCGGCAAAATCGAGGAGATGGTCCCAGGTGTCGTTCTCACGGTGCGACCGCTTCTCAAATCCCCAGCGATAGGTCTCTTTGAGCCGTGGGTGACTGGAGTCAGACTTCAGCCCTTCATCGAGATTCGCGAATCCCGTGCCGTCTGCGGTGTACTCGAAGTAGTCGTCGATTTTGTGAATATAACCCTCATCGTCGTCCGGAAACCACCTATCCGTGTAGTCGCCGTCGAGTTTCTGGACGTCTTCGTAGATGTAGTTGCTGTTGCCATTGATGATTACTCGCACGTACTCCTGCGTTGAGAACTCCAGGCCCATTTTGTTATAGAACCAATAGGATGCCCGCTCCTGGAGTGGGCCGCGGTTGCCTTCTTCGGTGTTGTCGAGATTGATTTCCTCACGACCGCCGAATTTTTGGTCCGGATTAAAGTCGAGCCTGTAGGCATAGCGGTCTCTGGGGTCGCGGCAGCAGCCGCTCCTGATGAAAGGGCTGCCGCGGAAGCGGAGCTTGACATTGTAGAAGACATCTTTATCGTTGTAGACGAAAGTGCAGTCCAATAGCTCGTTTGAGAGATTAGGCCGTGACGTAAAAGTGCTGATGACATCGTTCGACAGCCAGATGCGGTAGTTTGCGAACCGGGTGGCCAGCATCGAGTCGCCTACTCGAACGAGGCAGGTTCGGTTAGGTGCCTCGGCTGAGGGGTCCAGCGTAGTGGGGAAGCGCGTCGAAGCCGAGCCGTCTGAAGCCACGATGTAGAAGGCCCGCATTGTGCCGCCGGCTGCGCCTGGGATAGTGCCTGTGAAAATACCGTCCTCTTCAATCAGGTCATCGCCTGAACCGTCATCCGTCATTGAGGTACTGGAGAATGTGCTATCGCCCTCGCTTCGATAGTAGAGCGTGACCGGGCCTGCGCCGTCGTTATCGGTGATGCAGGCGGTTACGACGATGGGTTCACTGCCGACGGGCAGTGTGGGCGAGTGTTGCACATCGAGAATTTCGGGGCCTCGGTTGGAAACAAAAGCCGTATTTTGCTTACCTGGTGTGCCCTGGTTCAGCGGCATGTTGAGCTCGAACGCATAAGCCGGTCGTGGTGGCTGGACGGGTGCTTGTTCTCGCGTTGTCCGCAAAAGCATATATCGGCTTCCTCGCAGCCACTTGGCCCAGCCGCGTAACGTCACGGTGCCTGCGGTTATACCGGAATCGCTAAATTTCTGGTTGATGCGATTAGCGCCGGGGTCGCCGTGGCCGGTTGCAATCAAGTGCAGCGCTTGTGAGCCGGAGTGAATGTCGGCCGTTGTTACGAACGACCTAATGTGATTGCCGAGAATTCGCCAGTTCGACTCACCGCTCTCGAATCCGTTGTTGATGAGAGGGTTTGCACCGTCGATGATAAGTTCAAGGTCGTCTATGAGCACTTCGCCGCTGTTGAGCAGCATAAGGCCGAAGACCGTGACCAAATCGTGGGTGTATTGAGACTCGAAACTGTAGATTGTTTGGGAGAATTGCTGCCACGTAGCCTTGCCGCTCTCATCACTGTCAGCCCAGGCATCGGGCGTGTCGTTGTTTGTGCGTGGGTCACGCAGCTCCAAGCTGGCTCCCTGTCCATCGGCCCACATCGGCCATCGGCCGCCATCGTGGTAGGTTACCTCGTCAGCGATGGCCATATTCATAGTTGACGTACCCGGATCGAAGAATTGATACGATAAACGGATGCGCTCGCTGTGGTCATCCAAGCTGCCTGTGTACGGCCCGAACAGATTCGAGCCGGGCACAAGATTGCCATACACATCCTTTAGGAAGTTTGGGTCCTGAGCCACAACTATATAAGAATCCGGTTGTATTTGGACGCTTGTGACGAAGTTATAGGTAATGCCGTCAGTGAAGGCCCACCCGTATAGGTTGATTGTATTTGGGCCGCGATTGTACAGCTCCACATACTCGTATCTTTCGTCTCGTGTGCCGTGGTGGTACATTATTTCGTTTATTACGATGTCGTGGATAAAAGGCTGGGTATTTTTTGCTTCGTAAGTGGCTGTAGAGAGTCGTCCGAAGAATTTGCTTCCATCGGGAAACCGACCGAGCGTTACATCCGGCTCGGCTGCACCGTAGCGGACGGTGTCCAGGACTCTGAGAGGCTGGGGCACCGGGTCATCTGTGGCAGCGGTGACAAAAATCGTTTCGCCGTCGTAGCTCAGTCCGAAAGGAAATCCTGTCGGCGGCGTGCCTTCTCTGACTGCCCAGAACTGGCCCGGCTGAAGCACAACGTCATCCGGGATTTTGTATCGGAGCAGGTTGAACCTGTCGTCACTGAGATAGACGTTATTCATATCGACCGGGACAGGCCCCGGATTATACAGTTCGAGCCAGTCGGTACTGGGTAGGGCGTCGCTGTTGGCCAGCAGTTCGTTGATTACTACGCGGGCGCGGGGGTTGTCTGTACTGCCGACCTCCTCCACGACCGCCCGCAGGAGAGAGCTGCCGTAACCGTCGGAGCTGCCGGATATATCCGAGTTGTGGGCCTGTATTGCCAGGACATTCGTGCCGGGAACCAACAGGTTCATCCGGCTGGTCAGGTCCACGATGGCGGCCGGGAATTCAGATGCGCTGCCACCGCTTTGGTTGTATGGGGGCGGGTCGCCGACAATTTCAGCGGAAGCAGCTACTCGCTCGCCGTTTAGATAGAGTACGAAGCCGTCGTCGTAATGTACTTCGGCTCGCAGTTGCGTGAACGAGGCGATTTGCTCCGGAGTCAGTGTGAATCGCAGGCGTGCATAGACGGAGATATAGCCGCCGTTCATATCGTTGAGCACCGTTCGTATCCACATTAGTTCTTCTTCCTGGTTGCTGTATCCGTATCCACTGGGACCATCGAGCCAGGCGGTGGTATTGGGGTCGTCACTGAATCCTATTGTTGTCCAGGTCGTCGTGGCTTCTCCTCCGGGACCCGGCGATGGTTCGGAGGTTCCCTTGAAATATCGTCCGGGGTGGCCCACATCCACAAGGGTCACCATGGTTGGGTCTTCAGGCTCAACCTGGGTTTCGTCCGGCCCGCCCGGCGTGCCGCTGATATACGTACTGGCAGCCCAGGTTGAGGCCTCTTCCAGGTCTCCGCCTTGTTTTAAGAGAATCAACGAGTGGCCGGTTCCGTCGGGCGAGACAGGCCAGGGCATTCCGTCGTTGTATCGGAATGAGATGATAATCTCGCCGTTACTGTTGGATAGCTCAACTCGCTCGCCGTCGTTGTTGAGCCGACCCTCGAAAGGACCATAGACGCCGCTTATTCCATAGGCCGCTTCCACGATACTGGGATTGCGTGCCACTACCAGGTACTCCCTGGCTCCAAGGATGGTTCCGGGCGGGAAGGTGTACGTGATGCCGTTGGTGAATGCGTATCCGCTGAGGTCTTCGAAGACGACGCGGTTGTTGTACAGTTCAATGAATTCGAGCGTCTCATCCCCGTCGGGTGTCCCTCCTTCCTCGACGGGATGGTACATAATTTCGCTCACCACAAGTCCCATACAGGGCTGTATGGCCCATAAAGCGACCACGCAGGTTATCGCTAACAGAGAACAGAAATGCAGCTTTTGGTCTTTCATCAGTGTCTGCTCCTTTCCTCGATGGCAGTAATTAAAATCGTAAAATCTCAAAATCATCCTGATACTGCATCTTGCCGCCCTCAGTGCCGGTGGGCGCTCACTTGTATTGTGTAACGTGAGTTAGCACAGGATTATCGCATCTCACAAATGTTACACAATGTAAGACTCACTGGCTTTTTCCCGTGTGGACTGGTGTGCCGGAGTGCTCCAAATTCCATTAGTTGGATGCCGGTTCCCGGTATTGTGCCGAGATTGCGGTAATAGCGGAGCCTGCGGACAATACTTTCGATTTTCCAACCCATCCTCGCGACTAATGCGATCAGGAATTCCCAATTTGAAAAACTTATTAACATATCCGGAATCTTCCGGCCGGTTATTGTGCCGGTTTTCCGGTTTATACGCTACTTAATCTCATCAATTTACCCATTCTACCACAATCTCCTATGAATTTCAAGCCGTAAAAGCCAATTTTTGGCACTGAAAGGCGGGATTGAAAGAGAATTATGAAGGATTGTTACATTTCGGATGCAATTAAATACCCCTGCCCCGTTAGAAATCATTATAACGTTGCTCTGGATAGAATTTCTAACGGGGCGGGGATTTTTTATAGAGTTCACGCTTTATTGGCAGTTGTGTAGACCTTTAAGAAACTGTCGGAATATATCTGTTTGTTCATCAACATCTCAGCAGTAGCTACTGCATTGACCAGTTTTTCGTCGAGCACATCGACTATTGCCGAATCCAGGCCGTGTGACATGGCTATGGCCAAAAATATTCGATTTATCAGGTTCCTTTCGCTTGTGCCTTGAGAGATATTCGATAAACCTACCGTCATATGCGGCGCAGGGTCGGATAAGTATTTTATCTGGTCCATCGCAGCAAGAAGGTTGCCGGCCTGAACCTGGGCGTTCGGCACATTAACCGGTAGAACAATAGGGTCGATGAATAACCGCTGCGTGTCAAATCCTTTCTCCATCGCTTTTTGTACGATTTCCGCAGCTATCGCCACGCGGGTATCAATATCCTGAGGCACGCCGTTTTTGTCCATAGTAAGGGCGATAATGCTTGCTTTCGGCCCGGCTTGCTCTGCCATTTCTATATATTTGTCGAGTATTTCTTCATCATTTTTCTTATTCAAAGGTGTTGAGTTCAGGATAGCGCCGGCCTCGGCATTGATTACCTTTAATCCCGCTTCAATAACATTGACTTTTTGGGAATCCAGGCATAGGGGTGTAGAGGATGTTTCCTGGATGGTTTCAATGAGCCACTGCATAGTCCCTTCCTGGTCAGCGGCGGCGGTGCCGACATTGACATCCAGATATGTGGCGCCTGCCTCGGTTTGCTTTTTGGCCAGATCCTGAATGGGCTGCTTATTTTTGGTTGCAATAGCTTCCTTAACATCTTTAAACATCCCGTTAATTCGTTCTCCGATTAGTATCATAATAGTCTCCTTGCGTATGAAGATTATAGTTGCTATTGCCAAATTTGATTAATAAAGTTCTTAACTGTGGCTACGGCCCGCGGATGTCGCATTCGGATGATGTCGACGCCGGCCTGTAACAGACAGATTGCAGTTGTAGCTTCCCACATCGGCCCGCGGTCTTTAACGTCTCCCCAGCCCGGTGCGTCCTCCAGTTTGCTCTCTTTTGCCCGCCAGGCCTCGTAACCCACGTCACAGATAGCAGGCATTGCCATCATTTTGTCGCCGCCAAGCGCCGCCAGACGCTGACGTTCCTGAATCGAATAGGCATACTCAATGCCGTAACCTAATGCGCCTGTGGCCTGAAACGTTACTACCTTTTCCAGTGGGAAGCCCATATCAGAAACTAAAATGTTAACTTGTTTGGCAATATTGATGTCCAAAGGTGCGTGCGTGATAAGGTGATGGCCGTCAGCAAGAGCAATGGCCGTCAGGGCCTTGTAATTGTCCTCTTTAACGCTGCCTATCAGAGCGTTTTCACCCTTGGCTGCCTCACTTACCTTCGGCATAACCTGGTTGTCCTTTTCGTCGTATCCACTTCCCCACAGAACAAGAGGGACGCCTACGGCCTTCAACACGTCCTCGGTGACCTTAACGGCATGAGCGGCATCTAAATCTTTCTTGTCAGGATGGATGCCTTCGAATTTTACGCAGATTAAGTCTGCACCGAATTGCTCTATACACTTTTTTGCCCAGTCACCGGGGCTGTCCATCACGTCTTGGTAATTTTCAGCGAGCAAGTCGGGCCAATCGTCCGGCCTGCTGTCGAGAACGTCCATAGCGATAACCGGTTTCTCGCCGGCGTTTTCTATGGAGCCGCCATAGACGACGTTACGTGCCCCCCCAACGGTGATTGTTGAGGTTCGGGTGCCGCCGCTGTCTTTGGTCGCCCCAAGCGTAACTCGGTTTACCGAGCCGGTAAAGCTCTCCTTAACTTCAGGAACTGGCATTTGAAATCCTCCAAAAATAACTTTGAATTTTTAGTTTTATTTTTTATTTAGCTGAAAGCTCCGGTTTAGTTTGGATTCGAGTATTTTCCGAAC
>CAYVIT010000111.1:0-10621 GCA_964451425.1 uncultured Pirellulales bacterium | reverse complement strand
ACCAATAACCAAACTCCGTCAAAAACTCGGAGGCTGCTCCAGCTCTATTCCATCCCATTGCAGGCCACCTATCACCGCTTGCGCGATATTGGTCAGGTGGTCACCGATTTTTTCGACATTGTCAACCAGGTCGATAAATATCAGGCCGGCCTCAAGTGAACAGATGCCCTCGCTCATGCGCTGAACATGGCTTTGGCGAAAATCCATCTGCATCTTATTGAGGTTGCCCTCGTTAACCAAGGCTGCCCTGGCTGCCCCGGCATCATTATTCTCCAGGGCGGCTATGACATAATCAAGCATCTGCTCTGCCTCTTTTCTCAACTTGTCAGCCTCGGCCAATGCTGAATCGCTAAAGGAAAGCTTTTGCTCTATTTTTCGTTCAGCAATTTCGACAATATTGACGGCGTGGTCGCCGATACGCTCCAGGTCGTTTACCGTATGTAAAAGTACAGGCAATTCAACAGACACTTCATCAGATAACTGCCTGCGCGATAATGCCGAAAGATAGGATGTAATTTCATACTGGAATTCATCTAAATAATCTTCTATTTGACGCGTCGACTCCAGTTTCCTTCTGTCATCGTTGACAATTCCATCGATAGAATTTTCAAGAGCTGTTTTTGCTGTCTTTGACATACGAATGATCTCGAGCTTTGCCTGTTCAAGTGCGATTACCGGCGTATCAAGAAGGTGCTCCTCAAGAACAACAGGCTTGGCTGCCAAATCACCGGCCCTCTCCGGCACCAGTTTAATAACCAATTTGGCCAACAGACCTGATAGAGGTAAAAATATGGCCGAACTACCAACATTAAAGACGGTGTGGGCAATGGCAATATGAGCTGCAATCGTACCGGCCCCCAGTTCCCAGGGAGAAATGATTCCAACTAAAGCGCTGAACAAACCCAGATGAACAAATGGATAAGCAATGATAACCCCAAGTATATTAAAAAATGTGTGCGCCCAGGCCGCACGCTTTGCATTCAAGTTTGCCTGAATTGCTGCAAGCTGAGCAGTAATTGTTGTCCCGATATTGCTGCCCAGAACAAACGGTATCGAAACATTAAGAACTGTTTGCCATTGGTCTCCAAACGCCCCTTCCATTGCCAGCAGCTGTACGATAGCAACGGCTGCCGAGCTGCTTTGAAGAAGCAATGTCAGCACGGTCCCGGCCAAAATAGCCAATAGAGGCCATTCACTCAGCGCGATGAAAAGTGCTTTTACTTTTTCGCTACTTTCTAACGGTTCAAAGCCCTCCTTCATAAAAGCAATGCCGACAAACAATATCCCAAAGCCTAATAATATTTGCCCGGTGCTTTTTGTTTTGCGCGTCTTGCCCAATGTCCGCATGAAGAATCCTATACCGACCGACGGCAGGGCATAAAGAGTAATCTTAAGAGCGCCAATCCCCGATATGGACACCAGCCACGCTGTTACTGTTGTGCCTACATTTGTCCCAATAATCACGCATATCGCCTGTTTGAGAGTGAGCAGACCTGCGTTGACAAACCCAATTATCATCACCGTTGTTGCAGAGCTGGATTGAACTAAAGCCGTAACGCCTGCGCCGACAAGAAAGGCAACAAAGGGCCTTTTGGTCATTGATTCAACAATTCTTCTGAGCTTTCGGCCTGCAACCTTTTTTAGACCTTCCGACATCAGCCCCATACCAAACAGAAATAAACCCAATCCCCCTATTGTAAGAAAAGCTGTACTAAAAACGGCCTGTTTAACTTTTTCACGAAAGACAGCTTTTTTCAGTCCTGCTTCAAACTTTTCGGGCTCTCTCTCGCGTAACTCTTTTAACTCTTTCGCCTTTCTGGGATTGCTCTCCTCAAGCCAGCTCATCTCACTGTTGATTTTTTCTTCTGTCAGCTCTACACCTGTATCTACTTCGACGTTTTTGTTCGAGGAGGTAGGTGTTTGGCTTTCACTTCCATCAGTTGCCGCATAGAACAGAAAAAAGGCAAACAGCGAAAGTGCTGCTAAAATCACCTTACCTTTATGGTGTTTTTTCACCGTGTTATCCCTTCCACAAATCTGTATCAAGCCCAATCAGCTCGTTTTTATAACTACGCGACCTCTATTCAATATCGTTACTTGCATCTTAAATGCCGTAAAATCAAAATTAAGATAAGATTGAGCGGCAGTTTTACCTGCTTTAGTTCCATCGGTCAAGCGAGTTTTCTGCGATTGCCACAAAATGGATTTAATCCTTACCAGTATCCTCTTTGAGATTGCGAGAAGTTTTGGCTTCTACCCCATCCCACTGCAGGCCGCCTATCACACCTTGTGCGATATTGCTTAGGTGGTCGCCCACTTTTTCGACATTGTCAACCAGGTCGATAAATATCAGACCTGTATCAGCGGAGCAGATGCCCTCGCTCATACGCTGAACATGGCTGCGACGAAAATCTATCTGCATCCTGTTAAGGTTTTCTTCATTAACCAGAGCTGATTTGGCTGCGTCTATATCATTATCTTCCAAAGCTTTTATGATACAATCACACATCTGCTCTGCCTCTTGTCTCAGTTGGTCGGCTTCATCATGTGCGGAGTCACTAAAGGTAAGCTTCTGCTCTATTTTTCGTTCAGCAATCTCGACAATATTGACGGCGTGGTCGCCGACACGCTCGAGGTCGTTAATCGTATGCAACCATACCGGCAGCTCTGTAGAAATCTCATCAGAAAGCTCCTTTGTTGACAACGCTGCAAGATAAGACGTGATTTCATACTGGAGAGTATCTGTTACTTCTTCGTTTGTCCGAGCCATACCAAGTTTTTTCCTGTTCTTTTCAACCAGCCCCTCGATGGCCAGAAGAACCGCCCTTTTGGATGTTTGTGCCATCCGCACTATCTCACGCCGGACCTGGTCCATAGCCAGTTCCGGTGTTGCCAGCAAGTGTCGCTCCAACACGGTCGGACGAACAACCAGGTCACCGGGTTTCTCCGGAACAATTTTAACTGCTATTTTTTCCAGCACTCCTGTCAGCGGAAGGAAGAACACCGCCTCGAAAACCTTTATCGTCGAGTGGGTAACAGCAATCGAGACCGCAATTGTTCCTTGATGTAGTTCCCAGGGGGTGATCATACTAACTAGCTTACTGACCGGCCCGACGAACCAAAAACAAATACAAGCCCCTATAACATTGAACATTGTATGTGCCCACGCGGCCCTACGAGCGTTGCGACTTGACTGAAGTGCCGCAAGCTGAGCGGTAATCGTTGTGCCTATATTGTCCCCGAGTATGAACGGTATCACAACTACCAAAACCCGATCCCAGTCATTGCCAAACGCCCCTTGAAGAGCCAGCATCTGAATCATTGCAACCGAAGCCGAGCTGCTCTGCAGCAGCATTGTTATACCGGTGCCAGCCAAAACAGCCAAAATCGGATAGCGTCCGAACCATATCAGAGCGCTATGTACTTGGTCGTTGTCTTTCAGCGGGCTGAACGCATCTTTCATGAACGATATACCGATGAACAAGATGCCAAAGCCAAGAAAGATTTGTCCCAAATTCCTAAGACCTTGTCTCTTGCCAAAAATCTGCAGCGCAAAGCCAACAGCGATTGCAGGAAGTGCGTAATCGGTGACCTTGAATGCCTCAAGGCCTGATATTGAAACCAGCCATGCCGTGGCTGTCGTCCCGATATTCGTGCCGATAATCACGGATATGGCCTGCTTAAGGGTAAGCAGTCCTGCGTTGACGAAACCGACCACCATAACGGTTGCCGCAGAGCTTGACTGGATTAAAGCCGTGATACCTGCACCGACAAGACAACCAACGATGCGGTTTTTTGTCATTGATTCGAGAATGTTTTTGAGTTTTGTGCCGGCGGCTTTTTTAAGACCCTCGGACATCTGGATCATACCGTACAAAAATAGCCCCAACCCCCCTACTGTGCCGAAAATCATTTCTGTCATATTGATTCCTTACAGGGCCTTAGCATATCCTGTGTCTTGTGATTTGTGAAAGGAATCAGCCTTTTACAAAACACAAAATTGTGCGATGGTTTTACCTGTTATGGTTTGAACGGTCAAGGAAGTTTCTGCAATTATGAAAAGTTTTTACAATAATCGAAAAACATAAAGGCGATGCTGAAATGATACTCTATTCATGCCTCAAAGCCACGATGGGGTCTACTTTGGCGGCATGCATGGCAGGATATAGTCCGAAGAGAATCCCGATAGTCACGCTGATTGAAAGAGGCAGTAGAATTCCTTTCCAGGTCATCACTGTGATCATCCCGGAAAAGTACGTTATTAAGAACGGGATAAGGGCACCCATACCCAACCCAATGATGCCCCCTGTAGTAGACAGAACGGTGGTCTCAATAAGGAACTGGTACACAATCTGTCTGCGCTTGGCACCGATGGCCCGCCGAATGCCTATCTCACGCGTACGTTCTGTTACCGAAGCCAGCATAATATTCATAATTCCGATTCCACCGACCAGCAGGCTGATACCGGCAATGGAGCCGAGTACAATATTGAACCTTCGCTTCGTTGCTTCAGCCTGCTTGCGCAATGCCAAAGGAACACTCACTACATAATCCTTTTTCTTATGAAACTGCTCCATCATTCTTTTGATGCCCGCCGCTACGGCCTCAACTTTATCCCCCTCACCCACCTCGACAATAATCTGGTGCAGTTCCACCTTTTCTCGTTCGTCTCCACTCGAAGTACGTTTGGTAAAGATGTCACCGAAGTATTGGCGCGCCACCTCCATGGGAATGTAAACATCGACTTCCTGGTCAGGAATTTGAATTTGAATGTTGCCGGCCTGGGCCTGTCCGCTTTCACTTTTAACGATGCCGATGACCTCGAACTGGTCGCCCCCGATACGGATGGTCTGGCCTATCGTGCTCTCGGTGGCCAGGATTTTTCTGGCGCCGAACTCGGTCAAAATGGCCACAGGTGTTTTTTGTGCCACATCCAACGGCAAAAGCACACGACCGGCAACAACCTCTCGCGGCACAAGCTCAAACCACTGAGGGGTCGTTCCCACAACCCGAAGCTCCATCTCCTTTTCACCAAGACGCGAGTCCTTGCGCATAATTTTAGCCGGCGCGGTCTGTTTTACATTACTGAAACTCTCAGCAATTCTTCTATGGTCTTCATAAAGCAGTCCGTAGATGCTCATGTGTGAATGAGTCGTACTCATGGCCTCTTCTTCCGCGGACTTGACAGACGAAACAATAATATTATTGCTGCCGAGTTTTCGAATCTGTTCGAGGGCTTCCTTGCTCGCGCCTTCTCCCACAGACAACATAGCCACCACGCTGCCTACACCAAAGACAACACCCAACATCGTGAGAAATGAGCGCAGCTTGTGAAGCAGCAGGTTCTCGATGCCAAGCCATATATTTCGAGCGAACCTAGTTTGCCTCATTGGATTTCCCCTCGATTCTGTCGATCCTGCCGTCCAACATGTGCAACTTATGCCGGGCATAGTCAGCAATTGTAGGTTCGTGGGTTACGATAATGATGGTTTTGCCCTCCTGGTTCAACTTGACCAGCAGCTCCAGGATTTGTTCGCCTGTCGCCGAATCCAGGTTGCCGGTAGGCTCATCCGCAAAAAGAACCTGTGGGTCGTTCGCTAATGCCCTGCCGATTGCGACCCTTTGCATTTGCCCGCCGGAGAGCTCCGTGGGTCGGTGACCCAATCTGTCCCCAAGTCCCACTTCTTCCGCTATTTCTTTTGCACGCTGAGCGCTTCGGATTGAATCCCATCCAAGGTAATATAAAGGCAATTCTATGTTTCTTTGGACGGTCAATTGAGGAATCAGGTTGAAGCTTTGGAATATGAATCCAAGGTGCCTGAGCCTGAGCTCGCTGAGAGAATCATCATCAAGAGTACTCACATCCTGGCCTTCGAGATAATACCGGCCCGATGATAACCTGTCCAAACATCCAAGGATGTTCATCATCGTACTTTTCCCTGAACCGCTGGGCCCCATGATTGCCCAGAAGCTGCCTCTCTTAAACGAAACAGTTACACCGGCCAGCGCTTTAACTTCCTGCGTTCCCATCTGATAAATCTTCTGGGCGTCTTCAAGCTTGACTATTTCTTTTCCTTCTTGTGAGCAGGCCCGTTCTATCATCTACTAATCCCTTCCCGCTCCCTGAGTTCTCGTGCCTCCACCCTGTCTTGAACCTTCTCCCCTTCCTTGCCTCCGGCCCGTGCCCTGAAAACGCTGCCGCATCTTTTCTCGTTCCTCCGGCGTCATATTCTCTAAACGCTTGCGCATCTGTTCCTTCTGCTCAGGTGTTAAACTCTCGAGGCCCTCTCTGCCCGGAGATCCCTGCCCCGGACCAACACCTTCCGAAGGAATACTCGGTGGCCTGCGGACATCTATTCCATTGGTCTCCTCCAGCTTCTCATTTATCCTCTGCTTCAAAGTATCGCCGGAACCGGACAATCCGGTGCCGGCTATTTCTGAGCCGTGCTCAACGGCCGCGGACTTCAGCGGAGGCGTCATCGAAACGACTTCACCCTCATCAAGACCGCTAATTATTCTAATCATCCTTCTGTTATCCAGGCCAACCTTGACCTTCCGTTCCTCGATAGAGCCGTCCTTGACAACGAAGACGGTAGATTCTCCTCCAACCCGCAACACCGTCTGAACCGGCACATATACCACATCATCATATTGTTCAACGATTATCTCAACCTTGCAGCTCATACCAGTACGCAGCGACGGTACATTACCTTCAAGGTACACGTCCGTGTTGTACACCTTCAAATCGGGATTCATCCACATACTTTGTGCATCGGGCAATGGAGCTATGCGCTGGACAGAACCGAAGAATTTTTTGCCAGGCAGCGCATCAACAGTTACAACTACAGGAAGACCCAATCGAACCTTTTCAAGGCTTGCCTCATGGATATCCACCTCAACCATCGCCGATTCCGCCGTCGGAAGTTGGAATAGTTCCTGCCGTTCGGTGAGTTCGACACCTACATCCATCGGTTCTCGACGGTCGCGGAAACCACCCCTTGAAGCCGTTGTTGAGTAGATCACCATTGCGTCTATCGGGGAGTATATCTTGGCTTTCTTTAGCTGGTCCTCAATCTTAACGAACTTGTCCTTTTGGCGCTTATAATCAAGTTCTTTGGCCTTCAAATCCGCCTCTGCTTGTATAACAAGAGCCCTGGACTTACGCTCCGTTCGCTCCAGCGCCATCTCTGCCTGTGTAACATCACTTGTGAACTGCGCTATATTGCGATGGTACGTAAAGTCCTCCAGCAGACTAAGGTTATTCTGTGCCAGCTCTAGGTTGTTCTTACTGCGGGTCACCGCCAGTTTGTCGGCCATAAGTTCAGTCTGTGAGATATATTTCTTTTCGTACAGCTTCTGTGACCACGTCAAGGTCTCCTCGGCACGTTTAAGCTCCTCTTCTCTCAAGGTTATATCGTTGTCAGCAGTCGTCTCTTCGTTGGGATACTTGCCCTTTTTATATTGGTCCAGGTCCTGTATGGCGAATTCAAGAGTCAGTTGCGCCACATTCACATCACTTATAGACTGATTTTGCACCACGGCGAGGGTCTCGTTTGCATCGATAAACGCCGCATAGGCCTTCTGAACGGCAATCTCCTGGTCGATTTTACTGTCCTCCAGCACACTGGCGTCCAATTCAATCAGAAGGTCTCCTTTCTTAACATGCGTCCCTTCGGGGATGAGCGAAACGATGGAGGTCCTTCCTTCGATTTCATTCTTGATAATGATTTTTTCCCTTGCCTTGATCGTACCCGACTCGGGAATACTAATTGTCAGTGGCCCTCGTTTCGCAACGAAGGTTGCAAGGCCGCTCGTCGGATCCTCACCACCCCGAACCACCCTGAACCATACTGCAACTACAGCGATTACAGCGAAGATCAAGGCTATCCACAGGCCTTTGCTGCCAATCAACTTCAGCACGCCTCGGCTGCTATGTTTTGATTTATCCTGATTACTTTTTCCGTTATTGTCAGCCATTGTATTTTTACTCCCACATTCCGTCCGGCCTGACCTGCATTATACCAACATCCCGGTAAAAACTCAACTTGGCGTCCAAGTTATCTATTAATGCCATTGTCACATTATTTTGAGCCGCTAATAAAGAATCCTGTGACAGCAGCAGGATTCGCGTCGTTACTCGTCCTGCATCAAGCAATACCTTATTCATTTCAACACGTTCATCTGCCAGCTTAAGGCTGTTTTTCTCGATTTTGTAGCGGTCTGCCGTCTCCTTAAGTCGACGGTAAGCCCCACGCACAGCCAGCTTAATACTGTCCATATCTTCCTCATACTGCCGCTGTTGCCGCTCTAATCTTATCAGTGCCTCACGATAATCATTGCGCTGGGTCTTTCGGTCCAAAGGCAAATCAGCATCAAAACCCAGGCTGTAGGTCCCCCTGTTAAATTGAAAACTGCTAAAGTTGCTTTCTTCTCTTGATGCTGCGTTGGCACCGCCGGTCAGGTTCAACTGAGGCCCAAGGCCTTCTGCCGCCAGGTGAACGTTACGCAATGCGTCGTCAATCGAATCCGCGCTGTTATACAAATCCAGACGCTGCAGTAATGCTGTTTCAATCGATTCTTCCAATGTAAATTCTATCTCACTTATACCCATTTCTTCCAGAATCTTCAACTCGTTCTGGTCCAGTGCTACATTGGCATCGGTTGGAAGAGACAAACTTATTTTAAAAACATCGAGACTCTGCTCATATCTTTCCTGAGCTGCAACAACCCTGCTTTCAGCCGCCAACACATTTTGTTCCGCCTCATCAACGTCGATACGGCTTTTACGCCCCGCCTCAGACTCCATCTCCAAACGCTCTTTCGATTCAACCGTTCTCTTATAATTATTCTCGGCATTGGTTACAACATCCCTTTGTTGCAAAACATTGTAGTAGGCAGTCACAATATTAACTACAAACGTTTTGCGATAGCGGTTAAACGAGCGTATGTCATACAAAACCTGACGTTCAGCCTGTGTCAGTTGTTCTCGAGCGACTTTACCCGCCCCTGAGCCAAGTATAGGAGCCGTTACCGTAGCGCTTAGAACCGACCTCAAGCTCGTTCGAGGGTCGCCACTCAGAAAACGTATCCAGTCGACTGCCAGACCCGTAGATACTAACACTCCATCGCCTATAAGGTGCAGTTGGTCAAAACCCACCAAGGTATTATTCTCACCGGTTCCACTCACACTTGTCTCTTCCTCGCCTGCTCTACTGACATAGCTGCCGTCAATAGTTCCAAACCACTGCCGTGCATATTTATGCCGTTCGTCAGTTAAACTAAGTGCAGAAAGATATAAAGCTTCCTTTTGAGTCTGATAAGCCCGATTGTGGGCGGTAGCCATAGCAACCGCCTCGGCAAGACTTATAGCATTTGACGACGGCACGGCATTTTTAATCTGCACGTCATTTGCAGATGCCGGTACGTCACTGACTTTATAATTGACCTTTGAGCCAAAGCTGCCCTGCCATTTACTGTCGATGATTTGATATACCTCTTTATCGGCTTCAGCCTTGTAGTGCTCAGAGCTGCAACCACCGGCAATACAAAAGATTGCAACGATACCCAGCCCCCAGTATAATAATGTTATTGGTCGAAGCTTATAAAACATAAAAAACCCTTCTCCAAAACAATCCCCACGGACATAACACCAAATTCATCGGCAGATATTTTATTGTACTATAAAAGGTTACATAAGAAAAGATGAAACTGACTGAGATCCTCACAAAACTGTCATTCCTGGATACTTCTCGCAGCTTTTCCGCAAGAGGTTCCAATAAAATCCGCAAATTCACTACTCTGTATGCGAATAATCTCAGGCAGCTCACATCGCTACAATATAGACTTTCAGCTATATAAATGGACGCTTTAACCTGCAAAAATATTGCAAAAACCGCACCGGTGTCCATAAAAATGACAGGTCAGCCTATTGCAAAACAAGCCGATTCCCTGTAAAATGAGCGGTAATTTTGAAAGGGGCGGCGTAGCCAAGAGGCCTAAGGCGACGGTTTGCAAAACCGTTATTCGCCGGTTCGAATCCGGCCGCCGCCTGTTTTCTTCCCGCCAAAACCTCGTGCAACATCAGCAGCATTTTTTGCCTTTGAAATTGGCTTTGATCCTGCTTCGCCAGAGGCTGTGCCAGGATAAATTGGGTTCGTTTGGGTTCGTTTTTCCCGCGTTCACCAAGTGTCCTATTTTCATATTCCATTGTTATATAATAACTTACGTTCATTTGACTTTTTCGAAAATTGGGTTCGTTTTGCATAAAAAGGTTGATTTGTAGAGATCTCTCTACACTTGTAAAGCGCCGCAGGCGCGAAAATAGCTGGATTCTCGATGCTATTATTATGTAGAGAGATAATTTCATATTTCAGATCTCAGATTTCAAATTCAGTTGTTGGTAACTGGTAACTGGTTACTGGTTATTGGTTAATGGTAATTGGCTCCTGGCTACAGACTCCAGGCTTAAGACTCCAGACTCAAGACTACGGACTACAGACTGAAAACTTCTGATTGCTCAATTTTACATTCTAAATTCTCAATTGTCGTTCATATTATACCAAACTTGCTTAAAATGTTCAATGAAAATCAAACTTTTTTATGAAAAAAAATAGCCACAGAT
>CAYVIT010000110.1:0-10690 GCA_964451425.1 uncultured Pirellulales bacterium | reverse complement strand
GCTTATCGAACATCTTAATGCCGTCAGGCCGGTCGATGGCTGGTTTACGGAGCATTATGGGGGGCAGCCGAATGGGGGACGCGCAATTCAGCCGGATGGTCTCAAGAAGCCCTGGCAGGTTCACAACACAAAAAAACTCGATGCTATTAGAGAGGAGATTGACAGACTGTCCCTGTCGCCTGTTGATAAAGCCGTGGCACTTACCAGTTTAATACTTGCCCTTGATAAAGTCGACAGCACACTCGGACACTTTGTCTCATATTTACAGGATTGGTCTCCTCGCTCTTATAACGAACTTGTTCTCAAGGTGCCCAATGTGTTTGTAACCGAGAAGGCGCACAAAGTCTTTCGTCAGGATATTTTTGACCTGGTGAAAAATGTTTCCGCAGACCTGGCATACTTTGACCCGCCATACGGTTCCAATAACGAAAAGATGCCGCCTTCACGGGTCAGGTATGCTTCATATTATCATTTATGGACTACAATATGCCTTAATGACAGGCCGAAACTGTTCGGTAAAGCCGGACGACGCAAAGACACGTCGGATGTGGTGGCAGCTTCTGTGTTTGAAGAATTCCGGAGAAATCACAATGGAAGATTCATCGCCGTGGAAGCCATTGAGAATTTAATCAAAAGCACAAACGCCCGGTGGATTTTGCTGTCTTATAGTTCCGGGGGCAGAGCAACCGCCCGGGAATTAAATAAAGTGCTTTCCGGGTGCGGCACCATTCTGGATTTTATAGAATTGGATTATAAGAAGAACGTAATGGCCGAAATGAAATGGACAAAAGAATGGATACGCGATTGCGAGAAACAACATCGCGAGTTTTTGTTCTTAATTGAAAAAAGATAGCCCTACCGGGAGACACCACGTGCTTCGAATCTGAGCGACAGAATTTTAGACACTCAAGTCGACTTTTTTACCGAGATGCTTCCGATACTTTCTGCAGATAGGCCCTACGATGCCCCTTAGGAATTCGTCGACCTGCTGCGGTGCCCGGCCGATGTAGTTTTTGGGATTTAATACCTTTTCAAAATCCAATCTTCTAAAGGCGATATCCGCCTTGAGGCGGTTAATTAAGTCGTTAGGTCTGCCGAATTGTTTCACCTGTGCAGCAGCGGCGTGCGAGTGCAGTCTTATTTTCTCGTGCAGCTCCTGCCGGTTTCCGCCGGCCTTGACACCGGCCATCAGGATATTCTCAGTGGCCATAAAGGGCAGCTCCGCTTCAACATGCACCGCTATCACCTTCGGATAGACAACAAGCCCATCAAGAACATTGACGAGGATTTCGAGAATGCCGTCGACGGCCAAGAACGCCTCCGGAATAACCACCCTCCTGTTGGCTGAATCGTCGAGGGTTCTTTCAAACCACTGCTCAGAAGCCGTCATAGCAGGGCTGGTAGCCAGGCTCAGGACCAATCTGCTAAGGGCGGTGACCCTTTCCGAGCGCATCGGATTCCTTTTATAAGCCATTGCCGAAGAGCCGACCTGCGATTTCTCAAACGGCTCTTCAATCTCTTTTTGATTTGCGAGTAAACGCAGGTCGTTGCACAGCTTGTGGGCTGATTGTGCTATGGAAGCCAGGCAGTTTACTACAAGTGTATCAATCTTTCGCTGGTAAGTCTGGCCGGTGACAGCGCAGGTTTTTTTGAAGCCGAACGCAGCGGCAACCGCTTTGTCAAGTTGTTTTACCTTGCTGTGCCTGCCTTCGAAAAGTTCCAGGAAAGAGGCCTGTGTACCGGTGGTGCCTTTGACACCCCTGAATAGCAGTGTTTCAAGTCGGTGCTCAATTTCCTGCAAATCCAATGCGAACTCGTAGCACCAAAGCGTTGCCCTTTTGCCTACGGTGGTCAACTGGGCAGGCTGAAAATGTGTGTAGCCCAGTGTCGCAACGTCACGATACTTCTTTGCGAATTTGCCTAACAGATTTATCACGGCGGCCAGCTTACCGGCCGTCATCTGCAGTGCTTCTCGCATAATAATTAAATCAGCGTTGTCACCTACAAAACAACTGGTGGCTCCAAGGTGAATTATCGGAGCCGCTTTAGGTGCTACCCTGGCAAAGGTGTGGATATGAGCGACAACATCGTGCCGGAATCTCTTTTCGAAACCGGCGGCCTTTTTGAAATCAATATCGTCGAGATGCCTGGCCATCTGTTTTATCTGGCCCTGTTTTATGGGCAGCCCGAGCTTTTTCTGCGCCTTGGCAAGCTCAAGCCAGAGCCTTCGCCATGTACCGAATTTTTTCTGTGCCCCGAAAAGCTCAGCCATCTCCGGCGAGGCATTTCTTTCAACAAGCGGACTTTTGTAAGAATCACCATCATTCATCATTTTACTTTTCATTTAGGAGAATCCTTTATTCGCCGGCTATTTGTGGCGATACGATCCTTTTCTCTAAATCAAATGGTTATTTTAGTTTATTCTGCCTTTTGTAAGCACGGATTACCACATCTTTAATATCCGGAGGCTTTACCTCATATTATGGATACCATGAGCCACGTTTTTCAAGTCACTTAGTAATTGCTATATAATCAAATAGACTTTTATCTGTCGTTTTTTCCTTCTCTGTTACGTTTCTGCCATCCTCCTTTTTTGCATCCCATTTAATATCAACTTCGGGAAACGGGGACTCAAACTGCCATCCTGTTTGGCCTGTTTTTCTGTAATGTTCCAACCTTCGTATGGTAATCTCAGCGAACACAGGGTCGATATCGCTGGTAAAACATCGTCTTTTCAGCTTTTCGCAGGCGAGCAAGGTAGTGCCGGAATGAGCAAAAAAGTCAACCAACAAATCACCAGGGTCTGAACTAGCTGATACAATTCTCTCTATTGCCTTGAGAGGTTTCTGTGCATAGCAGCCGGGTACATTTTCCTCCATCCTGTAAAATACCTGCTGAATGTCAATCCAGACGTTTCCCGCCCTGATGTTCTTGGACTTGCTTCTCTCTAAGTTCTCTGTTAATTGCCCGTTAACTTTCTTATAATAACCTCTTAGAATTTTTGGTATGTCCGTATATTCAGCTTCAATATTAAACTTTGGTTTGCCCTTTACGTAGTAGAGGAGTTCCTGCCTGACCGCCATCCAGTTTTTTTGAGTGCCATATCCACGCTGATTTCTCATCGTAATCAAACTCCGAGTTTTTAATTCCCTGAACTGCCTCATCATAATAATAAAGTCAGGAAATGGCTGAAAGCCTGCATTTTGGTCGGCTCCCAACCAGATATATAAACTGGCGTTGTCATTTAGTATTTTACAGGTATTTCGCATCCATTTCCTGCTCCATTCTATATACTCTTCCACTGAAATCCGGCTGAGCCTGTCGCTGTTACTATTTCCGACGGCAACATTATAAGGAGGATCATGGACAGCTAAGGGAGATTTATTATTATCCATTAACATTTGTATGTCTTCTTCATCACTTGCATCAATACATGCTACTTTATGTCCGCAAACAGTATCCTGCCAGACCTCACCGTATTTCAACCTGCAGTAAGGAAGAAGCAAGTCTCTTATGTTCCGGTTACTGTCGATTCTTAGCAGAGTTTCTTTGCCCATTTTGCTTTCTTTCAAGTTTACTTAGCTGAGATTCTTTCCTGCCTTTTGGCTAACAACTGCTCAATCTCGTCAATATCATCCCGGCTTAAATCCCAGTTTGAGGCGTCAAAAGTTTCGGCAATCTGCCCCGGTCTTCGTGCCCCGACGATAGCGGCGGTAAGCTCAGGCCGACGAAGGACCCAGCTAACAGCTAACTGGGCCAGTGTCCTGCCGCTGCGTTCGGCTATGGGCCGAAGCTCGTCAACAAATTGTAATGTAGCAGTAAACTGCGGCTCGAGAAAATCAGGACTCTTCCTTCGGTGGTCGTCCAAAGACAAAGCTGCGAGACGTTCCTGACTGAATTTACCCGTGAGCAAACCTCTTTGCATAGGACTATATGCTACTACACCGATATTACTTTGGGCACAATAGCTCAATAATTCATCTTCGACCTCACGATGGAGCATACTGTAAGGCGGCTGAAGTGAGGCAACGGGCGCTATCTTCTGGACGCGTTTTATTTGCTCGACATCATAATTCGATACACCGATATATCGCACCTTGCCCTCTTCTGCGAGTTTTGCCATTTCCCCCCAGCCTTCTTCGATATCTTCATCCGGCTCCGGCCAGTGCATCTGGTACAGGTCGAGCACATCGACGCCGAGTTTTTTAAGGCTTGTATGGCATTCCCGCCGAATGCTTTTGGCTTCGACGCAGGGTATCCTCTGGTCCTGTTCGCTCCACAGCAGCCCGCACTTGGTTGCGATAAGTGGTTTTTGGCTTGTCTGCTTCAGGGCCTTGCCGACAAGCTCCTCCGAATGTCCCAGTCCGTAGATTGGAGCGGTATCTATCCAGTTGATTCCTTTATCCAGAGCGGTCAGTATCGCATCAACTGCTTCGCCATCATCCTGCGGCCCCCATCCATACAGCCACGGGCCGCCCATTGCCCAGGTGCCCAGACCTACGGTGGTCAGCTCCAAATCGGTATAACCTAACTGTCTTTTCCGCACAATCAAGCTCCTAAAAATCGGATTTACATAATAGCATATAAGGAAAAACACAAAATGAAAAACGAAAAAGTGAGGAATTTACAGTTTTTGGTTAGCTGTGTTGAAAAGAGGTCTTCTCCTTTACGACCGACCTTTCACAACTGAAACAATATACGTTCCGTCAACCTTTGTCTCGAACTCAACAACATTTTCTTCGGGAATGATAGTCTTGACTACCTTGCCATCACATTCTACCTGAATCGGGACATCGGCGCGAATTCTGCATTTGGTCCCCAGTTTCGAACGAACAACAGAACCTGCGAGTTTGCCATTCTCCCAGGCGATGTCCACTTCGAAGCCACCACGGGCACAGAGCCCCTTGACATTTCCGGTCGGGAAAGCCGTTGGCAGGGCAGGCAAAAGGTGAATTTCGCCGGCGTGACTTTGAAGCAGCATTTCGGCTATTCCTGACGCGCCGCCGAAGTTGCCGTCAATCTGGAATGGAGGGTGAGTATCGAACATGTTCGGTAGTGTGCTGCGGTTGATTAACCCTGCAAGCATCTTGTAGGAATGGTCTCCATCGAGCAGTCGAGCCCAGAAGTTTACTTTCCATGCCTTGCTCCAGCCGGTGCCGCCGTCACCACGATGCGTCAGTGTAACACGGCAGGCCTCGGCCAGCTTAGGTGTTTTTAACGGCGTGATTTCGCAGCCCGGGTGCAGCGCGTAAAGATGCGAAATATGACGGTGTTGATTTCTGGGATTATCTTTGTCCTCGAGCCATTCCTGAAGCTGACCATGCTGGCCTATCTGATTGGGCGCGACCCGGCTTCGCAGCTCGTTGAGCTTTCGGCGGAAGTCACCGTCTATGTCGAGTGTTTTAGCAGCTTCGATGCAATTGGTGAACAGCTCTCGGATAATCTGATGGTCCATAGTGGGGCCGGCAACAAGCCCGCCCTGTTCAGGAGAGTTGGATGGTGTGCTGATGAGCCAGCCGGTCTTCGGGTCCTCGATGAGAAAATCGACGAAAAATAGTACCGCTCCTTTCATCACAGGATACGCCCGCTCAGCGAGAAACTTTCTGTCGCCGGTGAACAGGTAATGCTCCCAGAGGTGCCGAGTCAGCCATGCCCCGCCAGTCACCCATATACCGTGGTTGGAGTGATTAATGGGCGCCGTACCCCGCCAGAGGTCGGTGTTATGGTGCAATACCCACCCCCGACAACCATAATGCGCCTTCGCTGTCTTTCGCCCGGAGATAACAAGGTCGTCGAGCATATCGAAGAGCGGTTCGTGACACTCCGAGAGGTTACAGACCTCGACCGGCCAGTAATTCATCTCCGTGTTAATGTTGGTGGTCCACTTGCTTTCCCACGGCGGCCTTATATTATCGTTCCAGATGCCCTGCAGGTTTGCCGGCTGGGAACCAGGACGGGAACTGCAAATCATCAAGTAGCGGCCAAACTGAAAATACAAGGCCGCCAACTGCGGGTCATTGCTTTCACCGAACGTCTTTATCCGCTCATCGGTCGGCCGGTTGGCCGCTTCGGTCGTGCCCAAGTCCAACTCGACCCGGCGGAACAGGCGACGATGGTCGGCAACGTGTGCCTTACGTAAAGTGTTGTAGCTCTTACCAGCGGCCGCTTTAATCACCTTATCGCAGCGTACCGTCGGGTCTGCGCTAACGTCCTGAAAGTTTCTGAAGCTTGTCGCGGCTGCCAATAACAGCATTGCTGCGTTGGCACCTTTTACCTCCAGGCCCTCGTTGGTAATCTTCACTTTGCCTCCGTCCGTTGAGACGAGAAGTCGGGCCTCATACTTCAGACAACTGCCCTCCATACCGGAAGGATGACCGTCCGGACGCATTTGCCCTCGCAGTGCCAACTGTGTCTTGCCAACAGTAATGGTCGTAGTATCCGGCTGTGGACTATTCATCTTCGCCGTAAAGCTCACGCTGCCGCCTTTATCAGCGGTGACACGTATTACAATCACCTGGTCAACGGCACTGGAGAATACTTCGCGGGTAAACTTCACGCCATCAACAGTGTATGTAACGCGAGCGACAGCAGTATCCAAATCAAGCTCACGGCGATAATCACTGGGCTTGTGCGCATCTGAGAAGTGCAGATGCAGGTCGCCGAACGGCTGATATGCATGCTGGCGGAGCGGCACGCTCATCATGTGCTCCATCGCCAGCGCCTCAGCCTGGCGCTGCTTGCCCTCGAACAGCAGCTTGCGGACAACCGGCAGATATTCAGCAGCGCCGGGATGCGAATAATCATGCGGTTTGCCGGTCCACAGTGTGTCCTCATTGAATTGCAGCCGCTCGTCTTCGATGCCGCCGAAGACCATTGCTCCAAGGCGGCCGTTTCCGATGGGCAGGGCTTCTGTCCATTTTTTTGCAGGTTGACTGTACCATAGTCGAGAAACATTCTCTGTCGACTCGAAATCCTGAAACGGGACCTTGGCGATTACTAAGGGAGCTGCCATCAACACAACCATAGAAAGAGCCAAAAGGACTATTTTATCGTACACTACCTTTCTTGTTTTATAAGTTTTTGCCATATATCCGATTATAATATACGAAAAACACAAAAGATAAAACCTAAAACTGAGATACTGGATTTCCAGTACGCAAAAAAATCACGAAATGGTGCTCCTGCAATAAGTCGCAAAATGTGACTATATCAACTATTTTTCGCTTGGTTTTGCACTTTTTTGGGAGCTTTCCCACTAAGGAGATGCACTGCTTGAAAACCGGGCTAAGCTGAAACAAAACACGGGCTCAAATTTACCCCGTTAGAAATCATCGTTTTTTGGGATTTAGCACAATTTGTGGAATTTCTAACGGGATTTAACGTAACAGGGACTTTGCTTATCGCTGAATTATTCATATATTTTAAATATAAATCCGCCTGGGGCGGACTAACCGCAAAATGCCATAAAGCATCGAGGATTCGTTTCTGAAAGGGGAATTGGGGGGTAGTTATGAACGAAGCTGTTATGCTGCGCGGAGCCGAGCCGAGGGAAATTTTAGAAACTGCGATTGAAGAAAAAGTACCGGCCATTATGACCTACTTATCCAGTGGTAAATGGCACGTTGCGAAGGTACTACTGACTAATCTTGGAGCTAATAGACTAAGTGCTGAGATTTGGCCAAAGGAAAAACGGCATCCGATAAATATACACATTAACCAGCCGGTCGGAATCTCAATAAAGTACGGATACGGCAAGTTCGTTTTTGACACAAAAGTGGTTGACCTTGAACTCTCAACCACCGCGTTTTCTGCCGAGAGCCATCCGCGGGACTGCGAAAGCAAAGCCGGCAGCCAAAAACGAAGCGGACAGATTGTGCTTTCGGTGCCTGCCCGGATTGAGATTGTCCAGAGAAGAAGCTATTTCCGTGTTGACGTACCCAGGGCGCTGAAAGTAAATGTTCTATTATGGCACCGAGGACTCAATCGCGTCCCGGAACCCGAAGTTTGGGACAGGGACGAACAGCAAGACAACAGCGACAATAAAACACAAGATTATTACAAGGCCAGGCTCATTGATATTTCTGCCGGCGGTGCACAGATTGTGATTAATACATCCCAAAAACCGGACTTCAGGAAAGGCCAGTTCATCGGGCTCACTTTTACGCCAAGACCTTACGAAAGGCCGTTGATTCTCGATGCCCAGATTAGAAACATCCTCCCGACAGCAGACAGTAACAATATCTGCCTTGGTTTGCAGATAGTCGGATTGGAAGCAAGCCCCGAAGGCAGGCAAATTCTGCAGCGACTGTGCAATGTTGTCGAGCACTATTACCAGATAAACCAATCGGGCGCCAAGCAGCAGGAGATGAAGGGTGCCTCAAGCACTATGAGAGGCAGCCGGGCGACCCCGTCTATACGCGATGTGTAGGCAGAGGCAAACTGCACAACTTTTATCTTTTACTACACTCTGCGCCCGGCTTGATTACTTTTCGGACTTAAATTCGGCGACCCGTCCGAGGGCGGGCAAAATGGGTTCTCTCTTACGGATTACTTTGTAATAAAACCATTTCACAAAGCTGCCGGCTGCAAAACCACAGAAAATCAATACCAATGCCGCCTGCCTGCTCCAGATAACAAAAAGCAGGAACAACAGCACCCTGATAAGATGCGTGAAAGGCTTTTTGCCCTTTATATACTGATTCAGGACATGGGGATACCGAATCCTGCTAACCATTAATACCGCCACTCCCAGAACCAAAAACGGCAGGGTATACATAATAGCGCTTTCGCAGAAGCCAAGATACGCCGGAATGTCACCGCCTGAAAGCTCCGGCAGTATTATTTCCTGATGGAATATTATCAGGCTCACTACCACCCCTGCCGCAGCGGGAGTCGGCAGACCTACAAAACTCATATGTGCAGACTCGTCCTCCTCGTTTTCCACGTTAAACCTGGCCAATCGAATGGCTGCGCAGCTTATATACGCCGCCGCTGCCAGCCACACGAAACGCTGCAGGAAATTTTCAAAAACGACGTTGGGTTGGGCAAGGCCGGCTAATTTGGACTCCTGTAAAACTTTCAACATCAAAAAAGCCGGCGCAACACCGAAGCTGATAATATCGCAGAGGCTGTCGAGCTGGCCTCCGAAGCTGGAAGTATTCTTGCTCATTCGCGCCAACCGGCCGTCGAGCATGTCGGCAATCATTGCCAGCAAAACCATATAGCCGGCCAACGCAAATGCGCCTCTACCGGCAAAAATAATGGCCGTGAAGCCACATACACCGTTGAGAAGTGTTATTAACGAGGGCAGTACCGTGACGTACTTTAGCCTTTGCTTTCGCACCCGCCGCAACAAACTCTCTTTCGCTGCTTCGGTTTTTAATCTGGTCATCTTTTTATTCCCTTACCGCTGAGCCTGCATAGCACGCAGGGATTGTTAACGTTTCACTTCTACGGAGCTTGTAGTTGTTGTTTTACTTTTTTTCTCGTCTTGCTCTGCGCTCTCGGCGTTCTCTGCGGTTAATTTTTCGTACCTTACAAGAGGTGTAAGCCCTGCTTTGACTTTGTCGCCTATCCGTACAAGACACTTTGCGTTTTCAAAAACGCCCACTATTAATTCTGTTCTCGAACCGAATTTTATCATTCCGAACTTCTCTCCGCCAGTCAAAACCTGGCCCTCGCTTACGTCGCAGACGATTCGACGGGCGATCGCTCCGCTGATTTGCCGAACAATCAGCCGCTGTTGCGGGCTGTCAGTCCGAACCAGGCCCAGATTGTTGGACTCATTGACCCGTCCGGACTGCGGATTTGCAGCATTTTTGTATTTCCCTTTTCTGTAGATAATCTTTTCAACCTTTGCGTTGCACGGGGCGCGATTTATGTGAGTATTGAAAATACTCATAAATATTCCAATCCGCATCGCAGCTTCGCCGATAAAGTTATCTTCCTCGACAGTCTCGATATCGGTTACCCGGCCGTCAGCCGGTGATAACAGCAGATTTTTATCCGAAGAGGAGGGCCGGTAGGGGTCGCGGAAGAATGTCAAAATCCATAAGCAGATAAGCGCCAAAAGCACCTCTAACAAAACAATAGCCCACGGCGGCAAAAAATCCTTGCCTGCCAGCGGAAAGACAACCATCACCGCAAGTACAACAGCCGGAAAAAGCACTACCTGGGGCAAGCCGTATTTCGTCAGCGGAATTCTCATAGCTAAATATGATAATCCCCCCTCAGTATACAATCAAGGCCCTTAAAGACTTTTCTCCTGGTTCCCGAATGAGGGCAATAAAAAAAGGCCGACCTGAGAGGTATCGGCCTTTCGGAGGAGGGTGATAACACAAGGTTTTATCCTGCACCAACAAACAATCTCACATTCAACGGCCTGTTGGTGTGGAAAAATAGCTCTTTCTATTATAATAGACGCTAAACACCACAAAAAGTTACAGCCTTTTTTGTAAAATCTGCGTAAATTACGTAAAAAACGGCATTTTCAGCATCGGCAGCAAAAAAAAGGCCGACCCACCAGGGATCGGCCCCATGAAGGAGTATCACACAGGAACTCAAGTGCTGCCTACACCAACAGGATGGTTTTTCCTTAAACTTGCCCGTAAGGGATTTCCCATTTCCCGTTTCTTCCGAAATGGAAATCCGAGCAGCCTCGGATTCCTGTCTATAATAAAAGACGTGAAAG
>CAYVIT010000109.1:6893-10730 GCA_964451425.1 uncultured Pirellulales bacterium | reverse complement strand
CGATTACGTCAGGGTCTACCAGAAAAGAACAATAAATCAGTCTGCGGAGAAAGAATAGGACTACTCTCCCCTCAAAAGAATCTATCCATTACTATCAGGCATGTCCAAACTCCCCACTATTTGCATTCTGTGATTCTATATCTTGACAATTTCTACCCTTGTGTTAAGATTGTATGATAATCGGGCATAGGCAGGTTGAAACTATTGTCATCGGGAATATGAACCCAAACACAATAAGACAATGAAGAAAAATCACGCTGACAATTCACACGGCTCCTTCGACACTGATAAGGAAGCTGTTGTCGATACTATCTTGTCGCAAACACCTTTTAAGCACAACAGCTCCTATCCATCCGTATTTTGGGCATCGGGAGAAGGCCCTTATAAGAATACACGAAAGGTCCTTTCCAATATTGATTTATCACCTGCAAAGGACAAACGCGTATTACTCAAGCCTAATGTCGGTCGGAACGTAGCACCTGAAACTGGCATTACAACACATCCTCAGGTTGTGGCTGCCGCCATTGATGCCTTCAGGGAATACGGGGCCGACGTTGCCGTAGGTGAAAGCCCAATAACCGGCGTTACGACGCTGGAGGCGTTTGAAACCAGTGGTATTGCCGCTGTTGCCAACACGCGAAATTGTCCATTGCTCGATATGAACATACGTCAGTATGTAACTGTTAATATCCCCGATGGTTTGGCGATTAAATCGCTCAAAGTGTGCAGCCAGATTGCAGAATATGATATTATCGTTTCAATTCCCGTGATGAAAACGCACATGCATACGGGTGTAACGCTGTCCGTGAAAAATATGAAGGGATGTTTGTGGCGGCGTACCAAAGTGGACTTACATATGCTGCCGCAGCTTTCAGGGCACGAGGAAAAATCATTGGATATAGCCATTGCTGATTTGTCATCGGTGTTACGGCCTCATCTGTCAATCATCGATGGAACAATTGGTATGGAAGGGCTGGGGCCGAGTGCCGGTAATCCAAAGGCTTTGGGCGTTGTGCTTGCCGGTGTCGATGCCTTTGCAGCGGATTCACTGGCATGTGGTATAATGGGAATATCCGCCTATGATGTTCCGCATTTACGGATGGGAGCGGAAAGAGGCTATGGCGTAATTAACCTTGATTCAATCGATGTTAGTCCTCAAAACTGGAAGGATGTACAGAGTCCTTTTGCTCCGCCTCCTGATGAACTGTCGATAGAATTTGCCGGATTTACTATTCTGGACCAGCAATCCTGCAGTGCATGCCAGTCAACATTATTGATGTTCCTCAGGAAATACGGAAAGCAGTTACGTGATTCCATATCCGATGATAAAGATATCATTATCGCTATCGGTAAAGGCCATACGGAACTGCCGCACGGCACTATGTGTATTGGTAACTGTACCGCCGAACACAAAAACTGTGGAGTATTCCTTTCCGGATGTCCACCGGTAGCAAGTGAGATACTCTCTATGTTCAATTTATAAAATGTGATATAAGAATACGGTCAAATCGACCGGTTTCTCTCGATTTCTTCATAAGCTTATACCTTACCTTTAAATTCGGAGAGAGCCAAAAATGGGATACAATAAACCTATACTGATTATCTGCATATCTGTGATTACCTTGTGTAGCTCATGCACTAAAGTCCCTCACGAAGCTGAATCTAAGCCGACTACTGCGATATTGGGAGCTTTCAATAAAGAGATAATAATGCTTGAGCAGCAGCTCACACATACACAACAGCAGAGAATTGAAGGAATGAGATTTGTAACCGGCAAGTTGTACGGCAGGCCTGTCGTCGTGGCGTGGACCGGCATAGGAAAAGTCAATGCCGCAATGACTACTACGCTGGTAATAGAGCATTTCAGGCCGAGCGAAGTAATCTTCTCCGGCATCGCGGGCGGCGTCAATCCCCAGCTTTATCCCGGAGATATAGTCATAGCCGTTGAAACCGCTCATCACGATATGGGAATACTGGGAGAGGATGGCTTTTACAATAGAGGAGTCATCAATCCCCTCGACGGCGACCGAAATCCTGCATATCTGCCTGCGGATAAACGCCTGTTAAAATTTGCCGAACAGGCCGCCGAACTGGTTGAGCTGGAAAAGATTAGGACTACCGTCGGAGAAAGAATCCCCCAAATTATAAAGGGCATCATTGTTACAGGCGATGTGTTCGTCGCATCACCGGCCAAATGTAAGGAATTGCGCGAAATGCTCAACGCCGATGCCGTCGAGATGGAAGGCGCAGCGGTTGCCCAAATTTGCTATCAACGCCGGATTCCACATCTTGTTGTGCGAAGTATCAGCGATAAAGCCGATGAGACCGCGAGAGAGGATTCTATGATGTTTCAGGAAATGGCTGCAAAAAATTCCGCCGCCCTCATTACCAGGATAGTGGAGCTGTTAGCCTCGGAACCTTCTGTTGAAAAAAGCGGAGAGACTCAATAACATACATAGGCAGAAAGTAACAAGGTAATAAAATGATTTCTGAATTCTTTCAACTCAAAGAAAAACATACAAATGTCAGGATTGAAATCGTGGCGGGCGTCACAACGTTTCTTACAATGGCCTACATTATCTTCGTCAATCCATCTATCCTAAGCCTCGAGGGTGTCCCTGAACAGCAATTGATAGGCATTGAACGGATGGACAAAGACGCCTTGATAGCTGTCACCTGCATAGTAACAGCGATTACTACCATTATCGTCGGTCTAATCGCCAAAGCGCCTATAGCTATGGCACCCGGTATGGGCCTCAATGCTTTTTTTGCCTACCTCGTCGCCTCCGGCAAAATGGATTGGCAGACGGCCTTGGGCGTAGTCTTTATCTCCGGCCTGTTGTTTTTAGCGGTCACTTTACTGGGCTTGAGAAAGAAAATCGTAGAAGCGATACCACCATCGCTGGTTTCAGCTATTGCAGTTGGTATCGGACTATTTATCACCTTCATAGGCCTGAAAAATCTCGGAGTCATTGTCAAGGACCCGATTACGTTCGTCTCCGCCGGTCCTCTGACCATAACGGTCCTTATTGGCTTGGTCGGCCTGCTCGTAATGATTGTCTTTGAAATGAAAAAAATTGCCGGTGGACTCGTCGTCGGCATTTTCGCATCCACTGTTTTGGCCGTTCTATTTGATAAAGATGTAGAAATCCCGCAGCAGTTCATCTCACTGCATCTCAATATCCAGAAAATCGCTTTCCATTTGGATATTCTCAGCGCTCTGAAGTGGAGCTTTTTCGGAACTATTTTCACTTTGACCTTTATAGATATGTTTGACAGCGTCGGAACTCTTGTTGCATGTTGTCACCAGGCCGGGATGGCCGATGAAAAAGGCAATATAAAAGGCATCGACAGGTTATTGGGCATTGATGCCGTCGCAACCGTAATAGGTTCTCTAATGGGAACATCTACGGTAACTGCGTATGTCGAATCGGCAGCAGGAATCGAGCAAGGCGGACGGTCGGGATTGACTTCGATAGTCACTGGCGGTTTATTCCTGATGGCATTATTATTCGTGCCCATTGTCGCGATTGTTCCGCTGTATGCAACGGCACCGGCTCTTATTATGGTCGGACTGTTTATGATGAAGGAGGTTAAAAAAATAGACTTCACCGGCATGGACAGGGCGTTTCCCGCTTTTATTATTATGGTGATGATTGCTCTCAGCTACAGCATCAGTACGGGATTGGCTTTTGGCTTTGTCTCATTCGCACTTATAAAACTCGTGTCAGGAAAGGCACGAGATGTCAAACCTGCTATGTGGATTATCGCAATTTTATCCATACTGTTTTTGACCCTGGACAGACTGCCCAATATAATTGAGCACTTAAAGAATCT
>CAYVIT010000109.1:0-6793 GCA_964451425.1 uncultured Pirellulales bacterium | reverse complement strand
TACTGTTTTTGACCCTGGACAGACTGCCCAATATAATTGAGCACTTAAAGAATCTTACGTAACCTGACGGCCATGTACAAGAAATCATCCTGACAATCCGGATTTCCCGGTTAAACAAAATGAGTGCTCGTGGATACAAGGTTGTTAATGTGAGAGGGCTGAAAGTTGCTCCTGTTAAGTAACTAAAACAATTTTATTATCGCTGCAATATGAAAAAGGTAACAAAAATGCAATTCTCACGAATACAAACATTATCAATACTGTCTTTAATTTTCATCTCTCTTCTCGGCTGCTCAACAAATCAGACTTTTACTGAATCGAAAACTCCGAAACTTGACAGGCCGCTGCGATTGGTCTTCATTACATGTGTCGTCAACGCCAAATTCTTTGAGCCGGTAAAAAAAGGTGTCAATGATGCAGCCGAGATGATGGGTGTTCAATGTGACTTTATTGGCACAGAAGGCGTGGATGTACAGGCACAGGCGGCAATGGTGACCCAAGCCGTTGCCGATGGTTACGACGGCATCGCATTGAACATCATTGACCCGGTTGCTTTTGATGAGGTGATTCGCCAGGCGATTGAAAAAGGTGTCCCCGTTGTCGGATTCAACGTCGACGACCACGCCACACCCAATGCCCGTCTGAGTTGTGTTAACCAGCGTTTTTATCAAGCCGGTCAAAGCCTCGCAAAATACGTCCTGCCAAACATCCCTGAAAATGCCCACATCCTGATGACCATGCACGATGAGGGAGTCTCAGCATTGGAAGACCGCCTGGCCGGCCTCCAGCAGGTCCTTAAACAAAAGCAGGTTCGATGGACCGTCATTATGACGGGCAGCGAGTCCCTCAAAGGCGCCGAAGTCATCGCCGCGGCCCTAAAAGAAAATCCCGACATCAGAATCATCCTAAACACAGGCCAGTCGGACACGGAAGCGGCCGGCAGGGCCATCGAAAAGTATTTCCCGAACAAAGGCTATTGGTCCGCAGGCTTTGACCTGTCTCAAAAAACCCTGAGTCTAATCCGTCAAGGTCACATCCGATGCACCGTTGACCAGCAGCCTTATATACAGGGCTTCTATCCCGTAATTCAACTGACTCTCTATCTGCGATATGGTATTATGCCCTCGGATATGGACGCTGGAACAGCCATTATAAACAAATCCAACGTTGAGCAGGTTATCGAGCTGACAAAACAAAAATATCGCTAAGTTTGTAGTTCGACATTTATGAAATGGAAATTCGATGCAAATCAGTAACACTGATTTAATTATCATTATTTGTTACTTTGCCTTCATTATGGGTCTGGGATGCTGGGCAGGCCTGCGAAAAAAGAAAACCGAACAGGCCAGCGAATATTTCCTGGCCGGCAAATCGCTCCGCTGGCCCGTCATTGGCCTGGCCCTGTTCGCCACCAATATCTCCACCGTCCATTTAGTCAGCCTCGCAGAAGAGGGTTACACCAACGGCCTGGCATACGGAAACTTCGAATGGATGGCCCCCTTTGCCTTGATAATCCTCGCCCTGTTTTTTGCCCCGTTCTACATCCGTTCCAATGTCACGACCCTGCCCGATTTCTTGGAAAAGCGATACAGCCGGGCAAGCCGCGACTGGTTGGCCCTGCTCTCTATCATTTCGGCTATCTTCATTCACATCGGTTTTTCGCTCTATGCCGGTGCCGTCGTACTGGAAGGCATGTTCGGCATTAACATAATGACAAGCATCATCCTCATCGCCGCTCTGACCGGTTTTTACACAATTGTCGGCGGCCTGATGGCCGTCGTCTTGACCGAATCCGTCCAGACCATCATTCTCCTGCTCGGTGCAATCGTCCTGACCGCCATCAGCTATGTCAAAATCGGCGGCTTCTCCGGCATCGCCGAAAACGTCGATGCCGTCAAGCTCACGGTGCTGCGCCCGCACGGCGACGCCTCGGGCCTGCCCTGGTATTCCGTACTGCTCGGCTATCCCATAATTGGCATCTGGTATTGGTGTACGGACCAGACAATCGTCCAGCGGGTACTTGGTGCCAAAGATGAGAATCACGCAAGGGTGGGGCCGCTCTTTACAGGCTTTATCAAAATCCTGCCCGTCTTTATATTCGTCCTGCCCGGCCTGATTTGCCTGGCACTAATCCACAAAGGATTACTCCCCGCACTTCCCCTTAACACAGAAGGCAAAGTCGACGCCGCAAAAACATATTCCCACATGATTGCCCACCTGTTACCCATCGGCATTCGCGGATTGGTTGCCGCCGCTTTAATGGCCGCACTAATGAGCACCGTCTCCGGCGCACTGAACTCGGTGGCCACACTCTTTACCTATGATTTATACAAACGCTGGGCACCGAACACCTCGCAGCGCCGCCTCGTCCTCATCGGCCGGATTGTGACCTTTTTCGGTATGATTCTCGCCGTTATATGGTCTCCCCTCTGCGGCCATTTCAAGACCATCTTCCAGGGCATCAACGCCGCTATATGTTATATTGCGCCGCCGATTACCGTCGTCTTCGTCGCCGGCGTATTCTGGAAAAAAGCGTCCTCCCGCGGTTCATTCGTCACGCTTGTAACCGGTTCCCTGCTCGGCCTTGCCGTCTTCCTGCTGGACTGGTTCAAAGAAACAACAGGCTGGAATATACCGTTTATGATGGCCAGCTTCTACCTGGCGTGTGTTTGCACTGTTATAATGGTTGTCGTCTCGCGATTATTCCCCGAACCGCTGACGGAGCAAAAACTCAAACTCATCTGGAAATCTCCATTGGAGCCGCTCCGCGAAAAGGGCTGGCCCGGCATCGGAAACTATAAATTACTCAGCGTTATCCTGGCGTTATGTATGATTGTTCTGTACTTTGTATTTACTTTTGTTGTATAATGACGACTAAATGTTATTGTTAATAAGGAGGATTGTTATGAAAATATCTAATCGCATTAGAACCAACATTTCCCTTGTCGTTACTTTCATTATCACAGCGATTCCTAACCCTGTGCTTGCGGAAAACCCTATAAGTATCACGACGGATGGGAACTCGGTTTCCGTTCACTCTGATCATAGCCCCCTGCTGCTTTACCGTTACAATAACGTACCCTTTAAGCCATACATCCGGCAGCTATTCTCACCGGCCGGTGTCAACATCTTGCGCGACGCGCCTTTTGACCACCTCCATCATCACGCTTTGATGTTCGCGGTCAAGGTAGATGGTGTCAACTTCTGGGAAGAGACTCCTGACGCCGGCAAACAGGTACACAAATCCTTCACTAATACTAAATCTGATGTGAAGACCGATACGGAAAATGACAAACGTCATGATATGCGACGGGCAGGCTTTACGGAGCTAATTGACTGGAACAATTCCAACGGGCAACTTTTGCTAAAGGAGAAACGAACCGTTGAAATCCGCCAGGCTGCGGACCTGGACGCCACCCTTTTGACCTGGAAGTCTGAATTTGAGCTTCCCGAGGGAGCCGAATCAGCCACAATCACCGGCGCCCATTATCACGGCCTGGGTATGCGCTTTCTAACATCAATGGATACAGGTGGACGCTTCATCAATGCCGATGGTAAGATCGGCACTGTCTTTCGTGGCGAAGAACGGCTCCTCCGCTCAACCTGGTGCGCTTACTCCGCCAATGCCGATGGCAAACCCATTACCATCGCAATGTTCGACCATCCGAATAATCCGCGCCACCCCGCCACATGGTTTACTATGACCGAACCATTCGCATACCTGTCCGCTACAATGAATCTGCACGTCGAACCGCTCAAAGTAGTCTCAGGCAAACCATTAGTGTTGCGATACGCAGTCGCCCTCTGGGATGGTATAATTGGAAAAGACCAGATTAGTAAACTGTACCGGCACTGGACCGCTAAATAAATGTGAACGTTAACTGAAAATAATAAGGGAAATTGTAATTAAGAAATTATGGAGATAGTTATGTCTGACTGGAAACGACAATCGGATACAAACAATACGTTGTCTCGCCGCCAGTTCATCCGCAGGGCAGGCACCGCTGCGGCTGCCCTGACCGCTGTGGGGACTACTACGCAAAACTTTACTCCTAATGTGCTCGGAGCCAACGAACGCATAGGCATAGGCTTTATCGGCTGTGGCGGACGAAGCAACGCCCACCTTCAGACCGTACATTATCTCAAAACTCAAAAAGCTGCTAATATCGATATCGTCGCAGCCTGCGACGTCTACAAACCTCGCCTGCAAAAAGTCGTCGAAGGTTACAAAGCTAAGGGATATATGGACCATCGCGAGTTACTTGCCGACCCGAACGTCGATGTCGTCTGCATCGCCACGCCGGACCACATCCATGGCTACCAGGCCATTGATGCCGTTAAAGCAGGAAAGGACGTCTATTGTGAGAAACCAGTAACACATTGGCGTCAGTTCGAATTGACAAAGCGCTTGGCCGCAGAGGTAAAAAAGTCCGGCCGGGTCTTCCAGCTCGGAACACAGGGAATGTCAGACCCTGCCTGGCACCAGATAAAGAAGCTCATTCAGGATGGCTTGATTGGCCAGCCCGTCCACGCTGAATGTGGTTATTTCCGCGTCGGTGACTGGGGCGAGGCGGGTATGCCAATCGACGACCAAAACGCCAAACCCGGCCCCGACCTGAACTGGCAGGCCTTTCTGGGTGATTCACCTGAACGTCCCTTTGATGCCAGCCGCTTCTTCCGCTGGCGAATGTATGAAGACTACGCCGGAGGACCCTCAACCGACCTCTTCCCCCACGTCCTCACTCTCGTAGTGCACATGCTCGGTGTCACCATGCCCGCCAAGGTCGTGGCAACCGGCGGTATGTTCCGATACCATCAGCGCGAAATTCCCGACACCTTCAATACTCTCATTGATTACCCCGAAAATATCACCATCGCCTTGCTCGGAACTCAGGCAAACGACTACCCAGGCACAGGGTCACGCGGTTCCGGACAGCGTATCCCCGTAATCCGCGGTTGGGACGGCACCATGACTATCCAAAACAATGAAATCGTCTTCATCCCCACACAGGGCTCAAATAAAAAAACCCAGCGATTCGCTATAGAAGGTAGTGAAGACTTTGTAGGATACTGGCAAAAATTCCTCGATTGCTGCCGCTCGCGCAACACCGATACGCTCAGCCCGATGGACCTGGCCTACCACGTCCAAACCGCCTTACAGATGGGCATGCTCGGCCTGAGACAAAACAAGGTCGCACGATTTGACAAAACCAGAGAAACAATTATCCTGTAACTATATAAAGGACCAAATTTGCTGCTGTCTTGCAAGGACAGCCAAAAAGCTGATTACAAAGCAAAAGGAGGCAAAAATATGGAGATTAAAATTAAAAGCTCAGCTTTTGAAAATGAAGATATGATTCCATCGAAGTATACCTGTGATGGCAACGATATTTCCCCGCCATTACAGTGGGACGCCATCCCTGATGGCACAAAAAGCATCGCACTGATAAGCGACGACCCCGATGCGCCTATGGGAACCTGGGTACACTGGGTCTTGTTCAATCTGCCTGCTGATACAACAGAGCTGACCGAGAATATCCCTCCTGATGAAAACCTGCCCGGCGGTACCGGACAGGGTACTAATGACTTCCGCAGAATCGGCTATGGAGGCCCCTGCCCTCCGGGCGGCACTCACAGATACTTCTTTAAGATTTACGCCCTCGATGCGGAGCTTGACCTGGCGGCAGGCGCACGCAAAAAAGACCTGCTCAAAGCTATGGAAGGACATATCGTCGGCCAGGGACAGTTAATCGGGAAATACAAAAGACAATAGTTCGGTAACAATCTGCAATTATTGCTGCTTCCGGAAATCAGAAGTTCTCAAGTATAGCGGCCGTATTGATGGCCAGCAGCATCAGGTAGTCCAAATCGCTGAGAGTATATTGCTCGCGGTCTGTGGTGTTATCAACATACAATACACCGAAGCAGCCCGTCGGGTCCACAATAGGGGCTATCATTGCCGAACGCACACCCCCTTCTCCGGTCTGAGCCGAAACTTGCGGCAAAAGTAAAAACTGTCCTTTCTCTACTGCTTGAGTGATTTTTTCATTTAGTTCTATTTCGATTAATTCAACTGTTTTTCCGTCTCGGCTTTTGCCTGCGTGACTGGTCATTGGCCCCGTCGGCTGGTTTCTTAAGGCGCACCAGCTGCGCTGGCCGCTGAACTGTTTTAATATAACATTCAACAGGACCTGAAGAAGTTCCTCCGGCCCGTTCGCTTTGCATATTGACTCGACCGCATGCATAAAATCTTTCACCCTTTTGGCAGCAAATCTAAGTTCAGGCGCATGCTCGGCGTCCGGTTTTCGCTCTATTATCTGAGGACCACGAGTCACACGAGAGGCGGCGGTGAGCGTATCTTCCAGATGAGTTGGTTCTTCTGCCGCGCTCGTGTCTTCGAGATTGATTCCGAGCGTAAAATCAGCTATACTAATGGTATCGCCCGTCTTGATTTCAGCTTTATGGATTGCCTCTCCGTTGAGAAAAGTCTGGTTTGCCGAATCAAGGTCCTCCACCATCCACTTTCCTTCCGGCGTGGTAAACATTACAGCATGTTGTCGTGACACCTTCCTGTCGGGCAGTAAAACCTGGCTGTCCGGGTGTCTGCCAACATAAATAGGCCCTTTACTGAAGTGAAACTGTCCGACAGCTTGTTCGGCTTTTTTTACTATCAAACGCATAAATATATCTCCTCGCAAAGATACTCTCAGTTTATTTTAATATATTTATCTATAAGCCGGAGCAATTTGTCAAGAAAACTTTGCCAGTCATAAAAATTCTTTTATTCCGTGCG
>CAYVIT010000108.1:0-10782 GCA_964451425.1 uncultured Pirellulales bacterium | reverse complement strand
ATTTAGTCAAATAAAGATGTAAAATTTTTAGGGTGATGTTTATTGGTCGACTACCTATAGGTAGCGAAATAAAATTAAAAATAAAAATTAGAAGTGCAAAATCCTCTCCCGAATCCCGCATCCCTGAAAGTCGTAGGCAGGGATCTTTTTGAACATTTCTATTTTGAAAATTTGAATTTGTTTAGGATTTAGAGTTTAGGCGTGATACTCATCTACGCATTAACGCATCTACTCATTCACGCATACACTCATTTACGCATATGCTCACCAAATGCCTTATCTGCAAACGGCAGCCTCTCCGGCACAACGTGCACCTGCGTCGTAAACTTATAAGGAACGGCCTCCCCGCTATCGTAAACCATCTCAACGAAAAACGCCGTCCATCCCTCCTTCGGCTCGGCCACCCGCACATCAAAACCAACGCCGTTCTCACTTACCTTCAGCGGCGAGCTTTTCCACACCCGCCCGATAGTATCAACGCGAAAATCCCGCGTCTTCTCATTGCTGGCCTGCCACAGATTCACCTCTTTGAGCTTACCGCTTTTGGGCTTGACGATTATCTTGTCCCCTTCCACCTGCCACGTAAACTTCGGCAGAGGCGAATTTATCAGAATTGACTTGTAGAACAATAGCAGGCTCGCCGCAGCGCTGGAGTCCAGCCCGTGGTCCGTATTGGGGATGTATCGCAGGTATTTTCTTCCCGGCAAATCATCATAATAAAATTGCGCCGAATCAGGCAGAAAGAACTGGTCACCCGTCGAATTCACTAAAAACTTCGGCATCGTATACCGGCTGCGATACTCGTATGGGTCCACAAGCTTCCTCAGCGCATCGCCTTTGGCCGTCAAGAGCCGGTCAAAAATCTTCATCTCCTGGTAATCACGAATGGCCGGTGCATAGAAACCATACGCACTGAAATGATGTTCCATCGACTCCTTCATATTCAGCACGTCAATGACCGCCGGCGCAATCGCCGTGACCCGCTTATCGACCGCCGCCGTCAGCCACGTCGTCCACCCCCGCTTCGACGCTCCCGACACAACAAACTTTTTTACCTTCACCCCCCTGCCGCTCTCTGTCGCAACATGCTTTTGCACCGTATCCATTGCCCGCACCGCGCTTTTCACCATCGGCAGCAGTAATGGCCACGTCTGGTCACCCGTCGCAATACACTTATCAAACGTATAAGCTATTATCGCATCTTCATATCGAGGCCGCCCGCCGTCCGGAAAGTTCAAAGGCTGGTTCGGCACCATCCGCAAATCCGTCACCACCGTCCCCGTATCAAGGGCAATATTGACCAGCATCGTATCGGCATTCTTTGGAGCATCATTATCGTTACTTCCCCCGTTTATCCAAAGCAGCCCCGTATTGCCGCTGACCTTGTCCGGCTTGATTATCGTCACCCAATGCTTCCAAAGCGTCCGGTCCACCTCTTCCTTGCTACGCCACGACTGCGACGTCATATCCAGCACGTATGCCGTATAGTCCTTGCCCTCGATAGTGTTGGCAAGACTGTATTTGTAGCTCGAATCAGGCTTTTTGACATAATCATCCAGCGCCGTCCCGAAAACAAGCTGCGGCGCAGCAAGAACCAACCCAGCCAACATAACCAATTGACAAATGCTTTTGCGATAGTATGATTTCATAATGTACCCTTTCCTTAATTTAAGTGAGGCTAAAATTATACCCCATATCACGGCACAAAGCAAGGTGGAATCCGCCGCCCAAAGCCCCCCCTTTTTAAGAAAAAAACTTGCATTTCCGGTAACTTCGACGACAAAATTTGTAAAAAAGATTACAGATGGGTGCAATTCGAGGAAGATTTTGATATTATTATGGAATTGGAATGCTTGGTTCCGTAGCCAGGCGTTTAATATGGGAATTATCGGTTAAAATAAAGGGATTGATTGCTGATTGCAAAGATTTTATTGTTCTGATAACTGTAATCGGAGGTTGCACAGATATGAGCCAGGTGAAGCGTTATGGGATGGTAATTAGTGTCAAGGAAGAGAAAATAGAAGAATATAAAAAACTTCAGGAAGCTGTTGGACTGGACAGATTAAGGATGATTAAAGGATGGAACATACGCAACTATTCAATCTATCTTGGGGAGCTTGAAGATGGAAAATTTTACCTTTTTAGCTATTTCGAATATCTCGGCGATGATTTTGATGCTGATTTGAAGAAGATGGCCGCTGACCCAGAGACACAGAAATGGTGGGACGTCTGCATGCCCTGTTTGCGGCCGATTGTATTCAGAGCCGAGGGAGAATGGTGGATGAATATGGAAGAATTATTTCATTGTGAATAACTCACCAAATAAGTATCTTTTTGTTTACGGATACCAGGTAAACCGAGTTATCCGGTTTATTTGGCTTTCGGGTAGATAAGGTATTGATAGGGTTTTACTATGCTGAATTCCTCTAAGAGAAGATATCGGTTAAGGATTGTGATTCCAGCGTATCCGGCTTTTAATATTTATTCACGCATAGCCAGAAGGACAACGGCTTTAGGTTCTGTTTGTGTAGCCAGTGCAGCAAATAAAATGGAAAAATGGGATGTTGAGGTTATTGATGAAAATAACCTCGGCAAATTCGGGCCCCGGTCGGACACAACGGGCGCCGACCATGAATTTTTACAGAAGCAAAGGCCGGCGGATGTAGTTGGATTATATGGGGGTTTGACCAGCACCATCCCCAGGCTGTTTCAAATAGCAAATTTCTACAAGAAACAAGGAACTATCACTATCTCGGGCGGACAGCATTTCGTGGAAGAGACTATACCCGAAGCGCTATCTGCAGATATTGACTATATTATTCTCGGCGAAGCCGAAGAAACTATCAAAGAACTGTTGCTGGCTGTAGAAGGCAATCAAGATATAAGTGAAATCAAAGGTATTGCTTATCTGAAAAATGGCGAACCTGTTTTCACTGCAAAACGAGAACCTTTGATGGACTTTGACAGGCTGCCGCTGCCGGATTTCTCGTTGGTACGCTACGCTAAGATTAAGCTTTTTCCGGTCGAGAGAATCCGTGGTTGCGGTATGGATTGTGAGTTTTGTACCGTCAAGGGCAAACCAAGGCATGCCGAGCCAGAACGGTTACTTGAGCACATCAGCCTTCTTGTGGAGACATACAATGCCAAAAGTTTTTTCATCGTTGATGACCTTTTCGGCCAGCAGCGGGACGAAACAATAAGGCTTTGTAAGATACTGGCGGATTACCAGCGAAGAATCGGCAGGCGATTGCGGATAACGGTTCAGATACGACTGGACAAGGCGCAGGACCAGGAATTACTTTCTGCTATGAGGGATGCCGGCATTAGAACAATATGCATCGGATATGAATCCCCCATTGAGGAGGAACTGAAGGCCATGAACAAGCATATCAGGTCGGACGATATGCTTTCGCTGACGAGAACATTCCACAAATCCGGGTTTTTTGTGCACGGAATGTTTATCTTTTGTTATCCTCTCAAGGACAATAGCGGTTTTAAAATGTCTGTCAATGAAAGGGCCAAATGTTATAAGGATTTTATCCGTAAGGCAAAAATTGACACGGTACAGATATTACTGCCGGTGCCCGTCCCTGGCACGGAATTACGGGGCAGGCTGCAAAAACAAAAGCGGATTTACCCCCTTGAGGATATTGGTTGGGAATATTATGATGGAAATTTCCCATTGTTTGAACCTGATGAACCATTGAACTCTGAACAGATACAGCAAATCAGCAGAAGAATTATGGGCAGGTTCTATCAATTTGGATACATGTTTCTGGTGCCTGTAAATATCCTCTCCTTCACCGGTATCTTATTCTTTTTTCATAACATCCGATTGGGCTGGATGCGGTGGTATCGTTCGTGGCGCAACCATCTGGTTCGCTTTGGGGGGTGGATTATTTTGCGGAAATGGACTATAGCGTTTAGAAGAGACAAATTTCCACAAAAATTGCAAAAGGCTCGCCAACACCTGAACCGTATGCAGTGATTAATGTAAGCTTTATTGTTGGAAGTTCTTACTGTAATAAAAGAAATAATCGACTCAAAATCGCTGCCACGGGGCTTGTTATCTGTCGGATTCACACCTTCGTCTGCTCTACTGCTCGCATGGTCTGTTGGCCAAAGGCCAACCGGAGCAGGAGGGGTTCGAACCCTCGGTAGCTTTGGGGTGCAGGATTTTCCAAGCGGAATCTAAATTGATATGTTTTCGGTGCCCCGTCAAGCCAATAGAAAAATTAGCTTGCCTTCCGACCTCATTGCGGCAATAATATTGCAGACAAACGCACATTTGATTAGGAGGTCGGAAGTATGATTCGTTATACGACTATCATCACTATTGCAGTATTGTTTTCCGCGCTGTGTCCCGCTCAGCAAATGCCCACAGGTGTAACTCGCGGAAATGCCCTCTCGACCGGCAGCTTCAGTTGGGTAGCGAGTCCGCCGGTGCTGGAGCCGATGGAAATCGACGGCGAAAATTGGCTTTCCGTCAAGGACCCCTCCATTGTCCGCTACAAAGACAGGTGGCATCTGTTCTGCACCGTCCGCGGAACAAAACGAACGCATGCGATTATATATGTCACCTTTGAAAATTGGAGCCGGGCCAAAACAGCCGACCAGCAGGTCCTCAAGTGTCACCCCGGCTATTTTTGTGCCCCTCACGTGTTCTTCTTTACGCCACACAAAAAGTGGTACCTTATATGCCAGGCATCCGACGATTCCTGGCAGCCGAAATATCAGCCGGCCTTCTCCTCAACAGCCGATATTACTTCGCCCGATTCCTGGAGCAAACTCACTCCCCTCTTCAAAACCAAACCAGCCAATATCAACGCCTGGCTCGACTTCTGGGTCATCTGTGACGATACCAAAGCGCACCTCTTCTTTACTTCGCTTGATGGAAAAATGTGGCGCGCCCAGACGTCCCTCGCGCAGTTCCCCGCAGGATGGTCGACTCCCGTAATAGCACTCCAGGGTGACGTCTTCGAGGCCAGCCACACGTATCGGCTAAAGGGCTTGAACAAATACCTGACCCTGATTGAGGCACAAAACGGTCACGGCTGGCGCTACTACAAGGCCTACCTCGCCGACCGGCTCGACGGCGACTGGACTTCCCTCGCCGCCGAAAAGGACAAGTCCTTTGCCTCGATGCTGAACGTCAAACACCCTGCCGAACGCTGGACCGATGTAATCAGCCACGGCGAGCTGCTCCGCGTCGGATACGATGAAAAACTAATAGTGGACCCGCACAATCTGCGATTTCTCTTTCAGGGTGTCACCGACCGCGACCGCGCCGGAAAAAACTACGGCCAAATCCCCTGGCGGTTAGGCATCCTAAAACCCGCTCCCAAACCTACCCGATGAGCAGTATTCACACGGGTTCCACTGGTTGAAACACTTGCCCGACGTGTGTGGTTCTCCAAACGGCAAAACGGCTACTGTTCCCCAAGGGCTTCAAGGTCCGCCAAATCCCTCTTTCGGCCAAGGGACTTTTTGTTGGTTACAAAATCTTCCCTGCCTATAAAATAGACTTCTGTGTCACCGTAATGGCCCGAAACCTTCCCTGATTCGGCCTTCTCCCACCCAACACCGCTGAGCGATGTCATAATGTCAATACGTACCGGCGGCACACCAAGCTGGATAACATTGTCGCCGGAGGTAAAATCTGTCTCTGACAAATCAAGCGAGCCGAACCCGAATTCGGACAGCGCCGCGAGGATACGTTGTGCATTGTCGGCGTCCGGTTTGACAAACAGGTCGATATCACCCGTAAAACGCGGCGCACCGTGAAATGCTAATGCATAACCGCCTACGATGAGGTACTCAACCTTCTGAGCGTTGAACAACTCGAGAAGTTCTTTGAAGTCTTTTTGTATTTCCATAGAGCTGCCTTCTCAGCAAATCCACAGCCGCAAGGCGCTCTTCGGGTGCCCTGCTCAGCCAATGCTCAAGGTTCTGCTTGATTTCGAGATGCTCATCTAAACGATGCTTGTGTACCTTTTTCTCAATCATAAAACTTATTATACAACACCAACCCCATACGGCCAAATAAAAAAGCCCCGGCACGAAGCATACAAGTCTCGAATTTCGAGCAACGGCTAAGCACACGCACTGAAAGACTCATGTTTCCCTCGCCACTGGCTGATATTTTCTCTGTTTATGCCGGTTATCTCTGTCTAAAACAATCCTTTAATTGTATTTAACTGAAAAGCAACAGCCACCTGTTTTCAGCAAATTTGCATACTGTCAACAGATGGCTGTCACTACTCTGTCAAATGGTTATTCTCTATCCACTCAATCGGTTTTTTGGCTGGCCGGCTCGGTACTAAGCAGTCTGCACGCAAATCCCCACGGACCGCCGTAGTTTAGGATTTTCAGTACAAGCTGGTTCCTGCCCTTCTTGAAAGTCACCGGGACATGATCGCTGTCCGGCATAACACCCCGGCCCACCACGTTTTCGTGGACGAGTTCGCCGTTCAGCCAAACCTTGACGCAGTCATCAGAGCCTATACCTAAGACGCCCGTTGACTCCTCGGCCATATTAATCTGCGCCCAGGCGTAGGCGACCACAAACCACGTGTCAAATACCTGGGTTAGTTCAATAACACCGTATTCTGAATATAGAGTTGTCCATTCGTAATCCTTTTCACCAATCCTGACCTTTGGCTCGAACCGCTCAAGACCGAGCAACTTCGTATCAAAGAACTTATTCGAAGTTTCTTCATCTGGAAAAAAGCTCTCCCCATCCCAGGGAACATGGACAGGTCCCAGAAACAGCCACCTTCGCATGAACTTACCCGGTTCAAGGCCATCATACGTTGCCGCAATCAGATCCGCCTTGCCCTTCGATATCGTCACACCACCCGCGGCTTTGCTAACTGTGCTTTCCGTACTCTCTGTTTTCTTGCGACCGGCTTCAAGGCCTCGCAAACACCACTTACCGTCCTGATAGTCCATCACTAAAGTTGCTTCGCAAATCAATGAACCTTCTCTGCAAAGATAAACAGGGTGCTCGTAACCTTTTTCAGGCTCATCCGGCCAGTCCGGCGTGCCAAGGAATTCGTAATCAACTAAACGAGACGCAAATTCCATGATTTGATCCGTCTGTTCCGCTGCAAATTCCCTTAGATCGGGAGAAACCAGGTTCAGAAAGTCCTCGGAGTTCTTATGTACAGCAGCGCTGTAAACGCTAAGCAAAGTCTCCAAAGGTGTATTCTGTTCTTTGTAGGTTCCGCCCGAAAGGATTTTCGCAATTTCAAGTCGGCCCCTCTCAACAACCTCCTCCTCCGCCTTGTCGCGCAAGCCACGATACTGCGGAGGAAGGTCTGCAAGGGTTGTGCCGTCTTTTTCCGGCCAAAGAAAGGCAATCTGGTACATACCGTCAGCATATTCGCCGGTATAGTTCCTGATTGTAACCGCTGGTCTTCCATCTGAATCATCGGTAATCATCACCGGTCTGCTGGAATCAACAAAAATGGCTGACTTTGGGAGGATGATGCGAAAATAATTCAGACTGTTCTTTGTGCAGTTGCCAAGTCTGATGTTCCATAACGGTCCTTCCTTCCAGATTTCTTCCTCTGAAGCATTGAGTTTACTGACACTGATTATCTTAAACTTTTCGCCTGGTTGAACAGGCTCGGGAAAATGTAAATAATAGTATCCCTGCCTGGAATCAACCTTCTCCAGGTCGAAAGCCAACAGGTTGCCTTGCACATCATAGTACTGGGGTTGCTCTAAAATAGATGTGAGTCCAATACAACAGGTATCGCTCGGTTCGGATTTAAGGTTCGGCATTTCAAAAAGGTTTGCACCTTTTAGAAGGGTTTCGCTTTCGATTCTGTGAATTTGGATACTGGTATAGTCGATTTTTTCTCTTGCTGCTTGTTTTTCTGCCTCAACCCATTTGTAGATTTCTATGAGATCATCCACCATTGGATCGTCGACTGCAACGACAGGATTCTTGTCCGGCGCCAGGACCGCTTTTCGTCCCGCCTCGATAGCAACGCTCGTCATCTCCGTCGCCGCGATGACCTTTCCCTTCTTAACACTTACTTCCGTTTTTTGTGCGAATGTGATTATTGGCACCGTCAACAGAACAGCGGCGCACAGAATAACTGTTTTTGTTCTCATTCTTTGTCTCCTTCTGCCTCTTCTATACAGCGAAGCGACAGTTGTCTGGGTCTACTCGACCGTGACTGTGAATTCTGTTCCTAATGCCTCCACCCGGCCGTGTGGAGTGCTGACGAAAAAGGGCGGATGAGGACTCTCTAAAGCTGCCGTACATCTGCCGTACTCAAGAAAAAACTGGGTTTCCCCGTTACACAACTTCAAAACCAGCATGCTGTTCTGATTCACTTCAATCGTGGACTTATCTTTCATCTCCAGCACAAAACCCGACTTGGCTGTTGAGTGAAACGTGTCACCGAGATGAATGGTTGAATCGTCTTCCAAAACTCGCCAAGCATCCAGACCTTCGTGCCTTACAAGGACTGTCCCCTCGAGTCCCGTCACGCGCATCGGTACTTTAGCGCCGGTGGGCTCATCAGTGCTCGACCTGCCCATAGCAAAGCCTAATGTCAGGCCGATAGCTAACAGGATACCTGCTGCAATGGCCGCTCGCCTCCCGGCTAACCAGCCTAAATTATACTGGGTACGCCTCGCCACAGTTTTCGGCTCAGCACTCAGCCTGGCCATCACCGACGCCTTGCCTTCTTCAGCAGACATCCGGGATGAAAAGGCATCCCTGACCGCTTCCTCCAAGCCAACGCATTGCTCGAATTCCTCCCGGCACCGTTCGCACGTCTCTGCATGCCTCTTTAGCTCAGCGACCTGCTCATCGCTGATTGTACCCTCTATGTATTTTTCGATTAGTTTTTTGTATTTTTCACAGTTCATAATTATGTGACCTCCTCTAAAATCCCGGAAAGGTCTTTGCGTAATATTTTATAGGCACGGTGCAGCCACACCCTCACCGTACCCGGTCTTTTGCCCAATTGTTTTGCAATCTGCACCGCAGAAAGCCCCCCAACAAACCGCATCACTATCAGCTTTTGAAACTTCGCAGGCAGCCGCTGTACCCGCTCCCTGATGAAATAACTCTGACCCGCCGTCAATCTATGATTGCCCGGCTCTGCCGCCTCCGCCTCTATATCTTCAATCCTCATCGCCTTACACCCTAACGCCGTCTTGCACCGAATTCTTTGCCTGATGGTATTAGAGCACTGCTGCATAGCTATCTTGCTCAGCCAGCCCGCAAAACGCGATGGCTGTTGTAGGCTGTGCAGTTGTGAATAGGCCCTCATAAAGCTCTCCTGCGCGATGTCTTCCGCTTCTGCCCGTTCACCGATTTTGCTCATTGCCAATCCGACTACCATCTTCCAGTACCTTTCAACGAGTGTCCCGAATGCCATCCTACTCCCGCCTAACGTTTCGCTGATAAGTTGTTCGTCACTGCTCATAAATTGCTTGAACTCGTACGTCACAAAGGCTCTCCTGACAATAATCTGTTCCATTCTACAATATAGAACGCCGAACTGCCAAAACCGTTACACCCCCACGGCATAATTTAGTCCTGTAATCTCAAAATAGTGCCCCGCAGATTATAATAAGTAAGCAGCGACAAAATCCCTGCGAACCGTAAGCTTGGATTTTGAGTATAAATAAGTACAATAATATGGTTATTGCCAAACGATATAAGGTGCTGAACGATGAACAAAGAAAGACCTTTTTTCAGCAAAAGATACATATTTGTAATACTACTCTTGCTTATAGTTACAGCGTGGGGATTGGATGCTATATTGCAAGCCCGCAAACCCCTCAATAATCCCGATTCACTCCGAATGTCGGCTATAATGGGAGCCCTGCGGAGAATTGCTGAGATTTTCCTGGATGGGGCTGGACTTTCTAAGGACAATATTATGTACAGAAAACTTACTCCCGAGCAAGAGCGGATTATCGTTCACAAGGGAACCGAGCCCCCCTTCAGCGGCAAATTTTATAAGCATTTTCAAAATGGCACTTACACCTGCAGGCGATGCGGCGCGCCCCTTTTTGAGTCATCTTCCAAGTTCAAATCCGATTGTGGCTGGCCCAGCTTTGACGGCCAGATCGGCTCATCCGTAAAGAAACAGCCCGATGCCGATGGCCTCCGTACCGAGATTATCTGTGCAAACTGTGATGCCCATTTGGGCCACATCTTTTTGGGTGAGCGTTTCACGCCGAAGAATACCCGATATTGTGTAAACTCTGTCTCGATGGACTTCATCCCTGCCCAAAATAAGAAGACCAGCACAGCGATATTTGCATCAGGCTGTTTTTGGGGAACCGAGTATCATTTCAAACAAGCCCCCGGCGTTATTTCAACAACGGTCGGTTACACGGGCGGCAAGCTCGATAATCCTACATACAAGCAGGTCTGCACCGACAGGACAGGCCACGCTGAGGCCGTCGAGGTCGTCTTTGACCCTGCGAAAACCGATTTCGAGAAACTCGCAAAGCTGTTCTTTGAAACCCACGATTTCACTCAGATAAACCGTCAGGGCCCCGATGTCGGCACGCAGTATCGCTCTGTGATTTTTTATGTGACCGAGCAACAAAAACAGGTCGCTGAAAATCTCATGCAGCAGCTTAAGAAAATGGGTTACGATGTAAAAACTCAGATAGTTCCCGCCGCAAAATTCTGGCCCGCAGAAGAGTATCACCAGGATTATTACAAAAAGACCGGCAAAACCCCCTACTGCCACACTTACAGAAAAATCTTCTAAACCACGCTGGCCGGGATCGCCTTTA
>CAYVIT010000107.1:0-10979 GCA_964451425.1 uncultured Pirellulales bacterium | reverse complement strand
GTGAGCTAAAGTGCCTAAAGTGAACTATCTATAATTCTTAGGGTCCATAAACAACCAATAGCTGATGAAAAAGGGATTCGTCGGAAAGTATTATGTCACAGAAGAATGCTTTTAATTTATTGATGAGCGGGTCACATGGGCCCCATATTCCTTTTCTGCCTCTTTCATGATATGGGTCATAATGGCAGCAAAATGTTTGACCGGCTCAATGCATTTTCCTCTTGTTTCCTTGTCCGGATAAACAATACTGAGTATCCTATCCTTTTCCCACTCTCTGGGTTCGAGCTCAAACTTCATTGAAAAACCATATTTTGAGAGGCAATCAAGAGTTGGAACTCGGTATGGCTGAGCTTTAGTCCCTTCACACTCACAGATATTGGGCACGATCGAAGGTGTGACAAATCCATCGTCGATACCTATGTCAAAATTTCTTTTTTTCATATACTCAGGACCTAGTAATTTGCCTGAAAACCACAGGCCTTTCATGCTTTCAGCCGCACGTCTGGCCACTTCAGACGGCTGGACACCAAGCTTCTCAAGCTCCTTGTTCAGAGCCAGGGTCACTGCCTCATCATACGCATGCTCGGTATCCAGCAGGCCCAAGACGCCGATATCGCTTCCGAGGAGATTTGAAAAATTGTCCTCCCATGAAAAGGCAGACGAAAACTCTGAGTAGATTCCTCCGGACTTGTAACCATACCACGTTACTATTTCGTGCCAGGTCTCCGCAGTATACGCAAAGTACTGTCCAAGCCCAACGGAAATATTATACGCGAGATGTTCTTTATCCTTCGGCAACAGCAGCTCCCACGTTTGTGGATAAGTCAGTCGTACAAAGCAAATTGCTCCCTCCTTGAGTTTAAATGAGAACTCAGTATCATCATTATTCAAATGTTTAAAGGTTTTCGCTGCCAGAAAAGCCGTCCAGTCGGCTGCCTCTCGGACATGGTAGATATCGATGTGGCCTGCATTGCAGGTATAGACTATGCCGTTTTTTTCTGACAGGTTGAACCTGTAACGATGTACCCCTAAATGTCCGGGGTCAAGAAAATTTGTCCAAATAGTTGGAGAGGGAAGGCTTCCACGTTGGGTGTGCGGCTCATGATTGAATTGGTCTGAAAGCAGTTGTTTTGCCTGCTCTGTTGGACCGGGCCGGCAAGACGGTTGGCACCCACTTGCTATGAAAAAGAATAATGACACAAATACCAGTAATCTCGACATTATTTGCCTCCAGAGTTGAAGTCAAATAGTATACTCATTTTTCATTAGAGTTCAACATGCGTACTGTCCCCAGCCATTAACTCGTGCTACGTAGCGAGCTACTTCGCAGAGTAGCATAGGTTGGCTGTCCCTATTTTTCTATAAATTATCCAACGAGAGTATGTTTGTCAACAAGAATAATGGTGTGGCATTCGTTTCGGCGAAGGCACGCCGAGACGGAGCAGGGAGCCCAACCTTACCAAAGAAGAAGAACCGGAGATATTAAAGTTAGATGCTTCGCCTTCGGCTCTCCGTAAGGAATCCTTCGGACAGCATGACAACATAAAACGGTCAGTTTTTTTAGTCGAAGTATTCGTCTTCGGGGTCAAAGGCGGGGATTGAGACGTTTATGATTCGCATTTTGCCGACGGCACGATGGCGGCAGCCGGTCTTGATAAAGATAGCAGTGAAAGGTTTAACCGGCTTCATTTCACCATCCAGCTCCATATATCCTTCGCCCTCAAGGATAAGATATACCTCCGTGAGTTTTTTATGATAATGGACCTTTGCATCCTGCTCGATGTCAACTATGTGCATGGTGGCCACAGTATTATCCGGGTCGACAAAGGCCCGCCGTGAAAAGCCGCAAGGACACTTGACCGCATCGATATCGTCGAATTGTGCTATCATATAGTTTGCCATAATTCGGTCCTCAAAATTCAAAGAGATTCTTCACTTCGCTGCTCTGCGTTCAGAATGACAATCTTTGCATGTTTTCGCTCTCTTCGAGCCCAAAACTAAAAAAGATTGAAATCTTAATGGTCGTGGTATATATTCTGCCGAACTGAGGCCATTTAATCAAGACTGTAAAAACCTGTAAGGGAGCAATTACGATGAATTCGAGAGCCAATGCAATCGTGGCACAATCCGGGGGGCCGACCGCAGTAATCAATTCGAGCGCCTGCGGTGTTATTCAGGAAGCAATGAAATCGGGCAAAATCGGCCGGGTAATAGGCGCAACCAACGGTATATTAGGGGTTTTAGGCGAGGATTTGTTCGATATCTCCGCTGAAAAGCCAGAGACTATCGAGGCACTGAAGCAAACACCAGCAGCAGCTATCGGCTCGTGCAGGTATAAACTCAAATCACTTGAAGAATCCAAGGCGGACTTCGAAAGAATACTTGATGTATTCAAGGCCCACAATATTCATTACTTCTTCTATGCGGGCGGTAACGACTCGATGGATACCGCCGACAAGGTAAACAAGCTGGCAGCAGACGCCGGCTATGAGCTGATCTGTATGGGTATTCCAAAAACGGTTGATAACGACCTTGCCTGCACGGACCATTGCCCGGGATACCCCAGCGTGGCAAAATACGTCGCGACCTGCGCAGCCGAAGCAGGCAGAGATACCGAAGCACTGTACACGCACGACACCTGTACTATCCTTGAGGTGATGGGCAGAAACGCCGGCTGGATAGCGGCAGCAACGGGCCTTGCCGTGACCTGCCCCGAAGACGCACCGCATCTGATATATCTGCCGGAAGCGGGCTTTTCCTGGAACAAATTCGTCAGCGATGTCAAGCAGGTACATAAGGAGATGCATCAGGTCTTTATCGTTGCCGGTGAGGGCCTCAAAGACGATAAAGGCGAATACATAACCGCCGACTCCGGCACTTTCGCCAAAGACGCGTTCGGCCACGTGCAACTTGGCGGTGTCGGTGATATGCTCAAGGCCGTGATTGAAAAGGAAGTCGGCATAAAGGCCCGTGTTAATAAACTCGGCACGAACCAGCGGACAGCCATGCACTTTGCTTCGCTGACCGACGTTAACGAGGCCTATATGTGCGGGCAGATGGCGGTAAGGTATGCGATGGACGGTGAGAACGGCAAAATGGTAACTCTGGTTCGCGAAGACGGGCCGAAATACAAATGTACGACAGGGCTGGCAGAGTTAAGAGAAGTGGCAAATGGCGAAAAGAAAGTACCCGCCGAGTATATAAATGATAAGGGCAATCATATAACGGATGCGATGCGCAACTATGTCAGGCCGTTAGTGCAGGGCGAAGCACCCGTAAAAATTGGTAAAGATGGACTGCCCGTTTTTATGAGATTCGAGCGAAAACCGCTGGAAAAGAAATTGCCAAAGTACCTTTGAGCAGGAAGGACATTAAATGAACGAGCTGTTTGATGTTAAGGGTAAAGTAATTGTGATTACAGGGGGCGGCGGTGTTCTTTGCGGCACGATGGCCAAAACACTTGCCAAGGCCGGGGCAAAAATCGCCGTTCTGGACATAGATGAAGTCGCCGCAGCCGAAGTGGTTGATGAAATTATATCCAGTCAGGGCCAGGCTATCGCCGTCAAATGTAACGTATTAGATAAAGAGAGTCTGGAGTCCGCCAAAAATGAAATCAATTCCGAGTTCGGCCAAATCGACATACTGATTAACGGAGCAGGTGGAAATAAGAAAGAAGCCACTACCTCGCCGGACCTTTCGTTTTTCGATTTGCCAGCCGATGCCATCCGATTTGTCTTCGACCTGAATTTCCTCGGCACCTTACTACCCACACAGGTCTTCGGCAGACAGATGGCTGAAAATGGCGCCGGCGTGATACTGAACGTTTCCAGTATGAATGCGTTTCTGCCCCTGACGAAAATCGCCGCATATTCGGCCGCTAAAGCTGCGGTGAGCAACTTCACGCAGTGGCTGGCGGTGCACATGTGCCAGAACTGCTCTAAAGACATTCGCGTCAACGCGATTGCGCCGGGCTTTTTCCTGACCGAGCAAAACCGGTTCCTCCTGACAGATGAAAAAACAGGAGAGCTTACCGCCCGGGGCAAGACAATCATCGGGCAAACACCGATGGGAAGATTTGGTGAGCCGGAAGAGCTGATTGGAACAGTGATTTGGCTGCTAAGCGATGCAGCGAAATTTGTCACTGGGGTTGTTGTCCCCATCGACGGCGGCTTTTCCGCCTTTAGTGGAGTATAGTTTTCAGGAGACGAAAATGACCGACCCAGCACAACTTTTAAAAGACTTTAAGCCGAAAAATAAATTTTTCGTTGGTATCGATTCGGACGGCTGCGCGTTTGACACAATGGGAATAAAGCAGCGAGAGTGTTTCTGTCCCTGGCTGATTGCTTATTTCGGCCTACAGCCGGTGGCGAAGGCAGTCCGTGAATGCAAGGAATTTGCGGACCTATTTTCCAAAACGCGCGGCTTCAACCGGCATAAAACATCCAAGCGTATCATCGCAGAACTGCTGCCATCCCATCCAATGGTCAAGGCAAGAGGCTTTAAGGTCCCGCAATACCCGCACTATTTTGCGTGGGTCGATGATTCCAACAGTATGCTCAGTAACGACGGACTCAAACAGGGCATCAAAAAGGCCACGGACCCGGAGGTCAAAAACGAACTGGAAAATGCTCTGGCGTGGAGCGAAAAGGTCAACGAGTCGATAGGCCAGATTGTCAAGGGTCTGCCTCCGTTTCCTTACGTCCGCGAGAGCCTGGAGAAGATTCAGCCGTTAGCCGACGTTATCGTTGTTTCTGCAACGCCGAACGAGGCCCTTGCGCGAGAGTGGGAAGAACACGACATTGCCAAATACGTAGAAGTCATAGCAGGCCAGGAAATGGGTACAAAGGCCCAGCATCTTGAATATGCCACGAAAGGCAGATACGAAAAGGACCATGTTATAATGGTCGGGGATGCACCCGGTGATATGAAAGCCGCCAAGGCCAACGATGCGCTGTTTTATCCGATAAATCCGGGTGATGAGGTCAAATCCTGGAAGAGATTCCACGACGAGGCCTTCGATAAATTCATCAACGGCGAATACGCGGGTGAATACGAGGAAAAAGTGATTGCAGAATTTGATGCGTACCTGCCTGAGAAACCACCCTGGGAAAAAACGTGAACCGTGAATAGTAAATCGTGAAGCAGAATAACAAATTCGAACAATGGTAATTGAACGAAAAAACAAAGACGGTTACGTTGAATACGAGCAAGCCGCAGAAGCAATAACCGAGTTCTTTGAGCAACACGACTACACCGACAAACGGCTTCTGCTGATAGTGCCGGACAATACCCGTTCCGGCCCTATCGGTGACATTTTCAAAATCGTCTATGATTGTTTGGAGCAAAAGGCAAAGGCAGTTGATATCCTTGTCGCCCTCGGAACCCATCAACCGCTGACGGAAGGGCAAATCTGCACAAGGCTCGGCATAACATCCAGTGAGCGAAGCAGTAAATATTCATCGGTTAAATTCTTCAATCACGAATGGGAAAAACCTGATGCACTTACATCTATCGGTAAAATCTCCGCTGACGAAATCGACAAAATAACCGACGGCCTCTTTCGGGAAGAAGTGGATATCCGGATTAATAAACTTCTCTTCGATTATGATGAATTTTTCATTTTAGGCCCCGTCTTCCCGCACGAGGTTGTCGGCTTTTCCGGGGGACATAAGTATATCTTTCCCGGAATCGCAGGCGAAGAAATCATCAATTTCTTTCACTGGCTCGGTGCCGTGTGCACAAATCCGGTAATAAACGGCAATGTATGGACGCCGCCGAGGAAAGTGGTCGAAAAAGCAGCTTCGTTTATAAAAATTCCTCGAAAATTATTTGCCATCGTCGCCGTTGAAGACAAATTTAAGGGCCTGTTTATAGGCGATTGTGTAGAGGCATGGGAAAAGGCGGCCCAGCTCTCCGAGAAAGTGCACATTGTCTATAAAGACAAGCCGTATAAAACGATTCTCGGCATCGCACCCAAAATGTATGATGACATCTGGACGGCCTCCAAAGCGATGTATAAACTCGAACCGATAACCGCTGACGGCGGGACACTGATTATTTACGCACCCCATATCACTGAAATCTCATACACTCACGGCAAATTTATTGACCAGGTTGGCTACCATACGCGGGACTATTTCCTTAACCGAATGGATAAATTCGCTGGCATCCCGCGGGCCGTAATAGCACATTCCACACATCTTAAGGGCATCGGTACATATATCGATGGCGTCGAAAAACCAAGAATCAACGTGGTGCTCGCGACCGGCATCAGCAGAGAACGCTGCCGAAAGGTGAACCTGGGCTATATGGACCCGGAGCATATTGATACAGCTAATTACGAAAACAAAGAAGAAAAAGGCATTTTGCTGGTGCATCACGCCGGCGAAGTGCTGCACAGATTGTCCAGTGGATATATACCAAGCATTCCAACACAATAGTCATAAATAATACATTAGAAAGGGTAGTACAAAATGTCAAACGCAGATATCGGCCTGATAGGTCTGGCAGTTATGGGTGAAAACCTCATCCTTAATATGGAAAGCAAGGGCTTTACAGTGGCCTGCTTCAACCGTACCGTTTCAAAGGTGGATGATTTTATCAACGGCCGAGCCAAAGGCAAAAACATCATCGGCTGCCACTCTATCGAGGAGTTCGTCCGGAACCTGAAAAAACCACGCAAAGTAATGCTGATGGTAAAGGCCGGCCCCCCTGTGGACGCCTTCATCGATAAGCTTCTGCCCGTCCTCGAAGATGGTGACATTATCATCGACGGCGGCAACTCTCATTTCCCCGATACAACCCGCCGAACCGAACACGTCGAGAGCAAAGGCAAACTCTACATAGGCACAGGCGTATCCGGCGGGGAAGAGGGCGCACTCAAAGGCCCATCAATGATGCCCGGCGGCTCGCCGAAGGCCTGGGAAAGCGTAAAGCCCATCTTCCAGGCTATCTGTGCCAAGACCGAGGGCAAGCCGTGCTGCGACTGGGTCGGCGAGAACGGGGCCGGCCACTTCGTCAAAATGACACATAACGGCATCGAGTACGGCGATATGCAGATGATATGCGAGAGCTATCAGATGATGAAGCAAGGCCTCGGTATGACAAACCAGGAAATGTACGAGGTCTTTTCAGATTGGAACAAGGGTGAACTCGACTCCTACCTTATCGAGATAACGCGTGATATTCTCGGGTACAAAGACGAGGACGGCAGCGAGGTCATCGACCTTATTCTCGACACCGCCGGCCAGAAGGGGACAGGTAAATGGACCGCAATCGAGGCCCTGAACCTGGGCCAGCCTTTGACGCTTATCGGCGAGGCGGTTTTCGCACGATGCCTGTCGGCCCTGAAGGAAGAACGTGTCGCGGCATCGAGGGTCCTCACCGGCCCAAAGCCGGACTTTACAGGTGATAAAAAAGCATTCGTAGACGACCTTCGACAGGCCCTGTATGCCTCAAAGATAGTCAGCTACGCCCAAGGCTACCAGCTTATGCGCGCCGCAGCCCAGGAATATAACTGGAACTTAAACTATGGCGGCATCGCCCTTATGTGGCGCGGCGGCTGTATCATCCGTTCGGCCTTCCTCGGCAAGATAAAGGAAGCATTCGACAAAAATCCAAAACTGGAGAACCTGCTGCTCTATCCGTTCTTCAAGGATGCTGTCGATAAAGCCCAGGGTTCCTGGCGCCGTGTAGTCACCACGGCGGTCGAAATGGGTGTTCCTATGCCTGCTATGAGTGCCGCCCTGGCTTTCTACGATGGCTATCGCAGCGGCCGTCTGCCGGCCAATCTGCTGCAGGCCCAGCGCGATTATTTTGGAGCGCACACATACGAAAGAGTAGACAAACCGCGAGGTGAATTCTTTCATACAAACTGGACCGGCCGAGGCGGAACGACCGCTGCTTCAACATACAATGTCTGATAAGAAAGGGCGGCGCCATCCTGTTCCCACGTTCAAAATGCGCCTTTCTTGTTCTCCACTAAAAAGTGGAGACAAGGAGCGTTTCACACCTAATTTTTATTGGACTATCCGGCCACAATATGCACCCCAAAAAAATATATTGAATAAATTCACGCTTTGTGATGTATATTAATATAGAAAGAAACAGTAAAGCCGGCGTTTGAATCATAACCACTGGTTTTGGATCCGGATACAGTGAGCAGCGTTTGCGAAAAAGAATTAGTATTAATAGAACCCGCCCGAAGAGGCTCAAAAGAGGCCTTCGAGTCCATTGTCAAAATGTATATGAAAAACGCATACTTTATTGCGCTCGGTCTTGTGGGTAACCGTGACGATGCGTTGGAACTGTCGCAGGAAGCCTTTATCCTCGCATATCGTAACATCAAACAACTCAAGCCTGACCGAAGTTTCTTTCCCTGGTTCTATCAAATCCTAAGAAATGTATGTTTCAGCCATCTAAGAAAGACAAGAAACCGCCGGAGCCACTCCCTCGACAAGATTGAAGAACAGGCACCGGTCGCCGAAGTGGATGATTCGTTCACGCCCGATGTTGTGGCCGAAAGAAACGAAACCAATGACAGATTGTGGAAAGCTATCGGCAAGCTCGACAAAAAACATCGTGAGGTGATTATATTGCGGCATTTCCAGAACCTGTCCTATGAGCAGATGGCTCAAATCCTTTTTTGCAGCAGAGGAACAGTTATGAGCAGATTATATTACGCCCGACAAAGACTTAAAGAATTATTAGGTACAGAGAAAGGAGGTGACTAAGATGGCCTGCGAGGATTATAAAGACCTGATGATGGGTTATCTTGACGAGGAACTCTCCGCCGAGCAGATACGTCGCTTCGAAGAGCACCTGACCACGTGCAAACAATGCAGCTCCCAACTTCAGGAGTTTCGGCAGCTTAAAGCAATCACCGACCAAATGACATTGGTTGAGCCGGAAGACAGGCTGTGGCAACAGTACTGGGACAGTATTTACAATCGCATTGAGCGAGGCATCGGCTGGATAATCTTTTCGGTGGCTGCGATACTGCTGACAATCTATGGGGGCTTCAAGGCAATCGAAGCCCTCATTACCGACCCGACAGTGGGCCTGTTATTGAAAGCCGCGATGCTGGCACTTTTAGTTGGACTGGCGATTTTATTCGTCTCGGTATTGCGTGAGAGAATCTTTTTCTGGACAAAAGACCGCTATAAAGACGTAAGGAGGTAAGCCAATGTTGTTATCAACCACAGAAACCATTGAAGGTATGAAAATCGTCCGGCAGTTGGGGCTGGTAAAAGGAAACACGATTCGCGCCCGACATATAGGCCGAGACATCATGGCAGGACTGCGAAACGTGGTCGGAGGAGAGATAACCGATTACACCAAAATGATGGCCGAATCGCGAGAACAGGCCCTCGACCGAATGATTGAAGACGCCCAAAATCTCGGCGCAAATGCCATCGTCGGCGTGAAATTCGCCACCTCAATGGTCATGCAAAGTGCATCCGAAATCTTAGCCTACGGTACCGCCGTAGTCGTCGAGTAACACATACCTGAAGGTTAGTTGACCTGCGGCACAGAATCAGGTATATTTCAGCTTGTTTGATTAAAGTTGGATTGAGGATTAGAGAAATGGCTGAATTTATTACCGAAGATTTCCTGTTACAAACAAAAACCGCTAAGCTTCTCTACCACGAACACGCAGAGAAAATGCCTATCTACGACTATCACTGTCATCTGCCGGCTGACCAGATAGCCGCCGACCATCAGTTCGGCAACCTGACCCAAATCTGGCTTTATGGCGACCACTACAAATGGCGGGCAATGAGGACCAACGGCATACCGGAAAAATACATCACCGGCGACGCAAGTGATTATGAAAAGTTTGAAAAATGGGCCGAGACTGTGCCGTACACCCTGTGCAACCCTCTATACCACTGGACACACTTAGAACTAAAGCGCTATTTCGGAATCGACGACAAGCTCTTGAATCCCAAAACCGCAAAGAAAATCTACGAGCGGTGCAGCGAGATGTTAAGAACACCGGAATTTAGCTGCCGAAATCTTATCCAAAAAGCCAATGTCAAGCTGCTCTGCACTACCGAAGATCCACTCGATTCATTAGAACACCATAAAAGAATCCGTGCTGACGGTTTTGAAGTCGCTGTTCATACCGCCTTTCGCCCGGATAAAGCTATGGCCATTGAAGACCTCACAGCCCTTAACGCCTGGATTGATAAACTCGAGCGCCTCAGTGACATTGAGATAATCGACTTCCACTCCTATATCGAAGCCATCCGTCACCGGCATTACTATTTCCACGAAAACGGATGCCGGCTTTCCGACCACGGCTTAGAGACCGCTTACGCCGAGGATTATACCGAAAGCGAAATCAAAAAGATTTTCGACAAAATAAGGTCGGGGAAAAAACTAGATGGCCTCGAACGTCTCAAATTTAAATCGGCTATGATGGTTGAATTTGCCTTGATGGACTACGAGGCCGGCTGGGTCCAGCAGCTTCACTTGGGCGCCCTGAGAAACAATAACACCCGAATGCTGAAATCCTTAGGTCCGGATACCGGTTTCGATTCCATCGGAGATTTCGAAACAGCCAGACCATTGGCCAAATTCCTCGACACACTCGATGAGAACAACGAGCTGCCCAAAACAATTTTATACAACCTCAATCCCAGAGACAACGAGCTGTTCGCTACAATGGTCGGCAACTTCCAGGACGGAAGCTCAGCAGGAAAAATCCAATACGGCTCGGCATGGTGGTTCCTCGACCAAAAAGACGGTATGGAAAAGCAAATAAACACTCTCTCAAATATGGGCCTTTTGAGCCGTTTCGTCGGTATGCTGACCGACTCGCGAAGCTTCCTGTCGTATCCGAGGCACGAGTATTTCCGCAGGATTCTCTGTAATATGCTCGGCAATGATGTCGAGGCCGGGCTTCTGCCCGACGATTTAGACCTGCTCGGCAAAATGGTCGAGGATATCTGCTTCAACAACGCCAAAAACTATTT
>CAYVIT010000106.1:0-10997 GCA_964451425.1 uncultured Pirellulales bacterium | reverse complement strand
GCCCGGCCTTTTTTGTGCGCTTTTGGAGACAAATCCGGCAATTTTCCACTTGGCGCCAACTTTTTTTATTTTTTTTGTCGCAAACACAGCTAATCCCGCACTATATAGTGAAAACACGAATCCTTAAGAGTTTTTTGAGGTGCTGATATGTCTGAGACTGACAAATACTATATTGAGCGTTGTTTAGATGGCCATCCGGATGATTTTCGCTATCTTGTCCGGCGCTACCAGGCGGTTCTTTTGGCTCATCTGGCTGGGAAATTCGGCAATAAGGACAGCGCCGAGGAGGCCGCCCAGGAGAGCCTCGTGCGGGCCTACTTCAATATGAACAAGCTGAAAAGGCCGGGTGCATTCTTTTCCTGGCTGCTCGGTATCAGCGACCGCGTGGCAAAAGAACAGCAAAGAAAACAGCAAGTCCGCCGCCAGCGAGAAGCTATCCGTTCATACTCAGAAGAAACTCCCAGCCCGGAACTCTCACAGGATTACGCACTCGAAGCGGCAATTGCCGAGCTGCCTGATGCGTACAGGAGAGTTGTTCTGCTGCGATATTACGGCGGTTATTCGTGCAGTCAGGTAGCCGAGCAGTTCGAGATGCCGTTAGGCACAGTTACAAAAAATCTTTCGCGGGCCTATTTGATGCTGCGTAAATTGCTCGAGCAGCAAAAACAAGAAGAAATTTATGAGGTGCAAAAATGAATTGTGCAGAATGTAAAGAACTTTTGGTCGCTTATGTTGAGGGACTTTTGGACGAATCCCAGGAAAAGACAGTCTCAGAACACCTGAAGACCTGCCAGAGCTGCCAAGCCGAAGTAGAGCAGTCAACAAACCTTCGAAACCGCCTGGTTAAGAACGGTAAGGCCTTATCTGAAAGCCATCTTGAGGACAAGGTCTTGAATCGGATTATTCGGGAACAGAATGTAAGGCTCAAAACTGCGCGCAAAGCCGGCGAAGGCCTTAAGCTAAGGAGAATAATTATGAAAAGTAAGATAACAAGAATGGCAGCAGCGGCTGCAATAATTTTCGCGGTGCTAATAGGTATACATTCAATCACAGGAGGCACAGTAACTTTTGCCCAGGTCATCGAGCCGATTCTCAAGGCGCGGACTGTAGTCTACGACTTCATTATCGGCGAAGAAAGCAATCCGGTCATTATGCACGAGATAGTTGTTGGTACACGAATCAGAAGGACCATATCTAACTTACCCGGTATGACCCAAATTCTTGACATGGAGAATGGAAAAATGTTAGTGCTCGATGCCGAGGGAAAAACAGCGTCGTACGTTGACATAAAAGGCCAGCTCCAGGAAATGACTAAAAGCTACATAGGATTTGTCCGGAAAGTGCTTATGGAGTTAAAAGACAGTCCTAATGTTAAAGAGCTTGGCGAGCGGGAAATCGACGGCCAAAAAGCTATCGGATTTTCAGGCCGGGGCCGCAATGAAGAAGTGAGCATCTGGGCAGACCCTAAGACGGCTGTTCCAATACGGGTAGAACTTCGATTAGGACAGCTTGTTGTTGTCCTGAAGAATTTCAAGTTTGATGAGCCAATAAATGACTCGCAGATTAGTATGGACGTGCCAGAGGGGTATACGTTAGAGGAGAAGGTAATCGACTTCACGAAAGGTACTGAGGAAGACTTTATTGAAAGCCTTCGTGTCTGGGCCGAGGTTCTGCTGGACGGCAAGTTCCCGGAGGCGGTGGGCACGGAAAATTATATGAAACAAATACCTTTGATTGGAGAAAAGCTTGCTCAATCGGGCCTCTCGAAGGATGAAGCAGCGAAACTTGGGATGACACTTCCACGAGGAATGTTCTTCCTGCAATTATTAGAAATTGACGAAAAATACCACTATGCCGGCAAAGGCGTAAAACTGGGCGATGCCGATAAAGCGATATTCTGGTATCAGCCGAAAGGGTCGGAAAACTACCGCGTTATCTATGGCGATTTGAGTGTTAAAGAGGTGTCAGAGGAGAATCTGCCGAAGTAGATTTGCCGAGCGAATATAATGTTTATCACACAGGCCGGGCTTTTTTGACCCGGCCTTTTTTATGCGCTTGGAGCACAGCCAACCAAATCACGGTTGGAATCAGGGCCTGGTACCGGCCGGTTTTCTGCCGGGCATTCCGCCGTAATAGGGATACGTGTCGAATATGTCCCCATTTCCGAGTACGCGCGGATCCTTGGTTGCCTTTAGCTCGGCCATCAAAGCGGCGGCGAGCTTGCCTTTTACTGCGGCGTACTCAGGCAGAGCGGCGACATTGTTAAGCTGAGCCGGGTCTTTTCGAAGGTCGTAGAGTTCTTCGACAGGACGCTTTCCAAAGGCGAGTTCAAATAACTTCTTAACCTTCGGGTCGTCACGGTACTTCAACATAAAAGACTTTGCAGGCGAAGCATCAACATCGGCATAACCATAAAATGTTCCGCGCGGGCGGGATACAACTATATCTACAGGTTGGGCATATTCTTTGGGGGCGCCGGCGGGCCAGCGGTCCGGCTTAAAGTTGCGGATATAAAGGAAATCGTGTGTGCGTATCGCCCGCATTGGGAAACCAGCCATACCGGTTTGCTGACAGGGGACATGTCGCTCCTTGCCGGTCAGGACGTGGTCGCGCTTTGGGTCTACGCGTCCTGATTTGCCGGAGGTCAGCACATTGAGGAAACTTTTGGCAGTCATCTGTGCGGTGGGTTTCAGTCCGGCTGCTTCGAGAAAGGTCGGCGCCAAATCTGTGAGGCTGATAAAGTCCTCTACAACGCGGTCGCCTTTGACACGAGTCGGCCAGCAGACCGCAAGCGGGACATTCGTACCGAGGTCGTATAGATTGCTCTTGCAGCGCGGAAACGGCATGCCATTGTCACCGGAGATTACTACCAGCGTATTGTCCAGTTGGCCTGTTGCTTCCAGAATCTTTAGTAATTCTCCGACCTCGCGGTCGAAGCGCTGGACCTCCCAATAATAATCACAGATGTCCGTGCGTACCTGTTCGCTATCGGGCAGGCACGCGGGCACCTCTACATCCTCAAGTTTCATTCCGCTTTTGACGCCTGACTGCCATGTATAGGCGCGGTGCGGGTCTGTGCTGCCAAACCAGAAGCAAAACGGTTTTCCCTGCGGTCTGGCTTTCAGGAACTGTTCGAAGTTTTTGAACCTTGGCCCGGCGGGATTGAGCTTACGTCCGCCCGGCTCGACGCGGCCAGGGCCCCAGCCCTTGCGGGTAAAGCCTACGTGATAACCGGCCTGTTGAAGTATGTCCGGGTACACGTCGAACTTTGCAAGCAGTGTGCTCCAGAGATTGCCTCCCTCTTCCAGGCGCCAGTGCCATTGGCCGGTAAGCATGGCGCCGCGCGACGGCGTGCATGATGGAGCAGAAACAAATGCGTTCTTAAACAGGACACCTTCCCGCGCCACGCGGTCGAATGTCGGAGTCTTTACTACTTTGTCGCCAGCGATGCCGGCGTGGGGCCAGGACCAATCGTCGGCAAGGCAAAAGAGAATATTGGGACGGTCCAAGCTATTGCTGCCGCCAAATAACCGAGAAGTACCCATACAGCTCGGCACAGCCAGCGATGCTGCACCCAAACCTACAGTTTTTAAAAAATCACGACGTTTGCAACCATCTTTATTCACAACTATCTCTCCTATTTTTTAGTTTGTTTCCCTCATTTAGTCTGGAACCTTCGCGCCAACATCCCTCCGCCATTCTGTAAGGCTTTTTTGCAGCTTGGCGGCCTTTTCGGGCAATTCCTCGACCAAGTTATGCTTTTCCGAAATATCCTCAGTGAGATTATAGAGTTCAACATCACCATTATCAAAGAATTCAATGAGTTTGAAGTCGCCCTGCCGGATTGCACCAGAGGAGCGTCCTCCAAGGAAATGCGCCTTTTCGAGGGGATAGTGCCAGTAAAGGGTGCTGCGGGCGAGTTTGGCCTGTGGGTTTTTGAGCAGCGGAAAAATAGAAACACCATCAAGATGCTGGTTGGGATACGGTCTGAGGCCAGCGAACTGGAGCAGCGTTGGGTAAAAATCGATATTGCAGGTCGGCGTATTGCACACAGTACCTGGTTTGGTAACTTTAGGCCAATGAATGATTAAGGGCTCGCGGATGCCGCCCTCGTAAAGGGTCGACTTGCCGGCCCGCAAGGGGGCATTGGAGGTAACACGGTCTTCGCCGCCGTTGTCGCTTGTAAAGATTAGAACGGTGTTTTCGGCCAGGCCCAATTCATCGAGCTTGTTCATAATCATACCCACGCCCTCATCGATGCTTTCGAGCTGGGCGGCAAGGTGGGGATTATTTCGCTTAGCCCTGTTTGCTTTGCCGGCGCCGGGCTTTTTTTCGTACTTTGCGACGAGTTTGTCTTTGCCCTGCAGGCGGGTATGGACGGCATAGTGACTTAGGTAGAGAAAGAAGGGACTGTCCTTGTGCCGCTCGATGAATTCTACCGCTTCGAGGTTGCATCGGTCAACGAGGTACTCTTTGCCGGTCAGGCGTTTCTTGATTTCTCGGTTGAAGTGATAGGGATGGAAGTAGCTGCCGCCGCCAATGCCGCGGTTTTCGGAGACAATCACTTCGTCAAAGCCATGTTTATTTGGCGGGATTTCCTCTGCACCGTGGTTGGCATAACCGGTGAGGTGCCACTTTCCTATGATGCCTGTGGCGTAGCCGGCCCGCTTAAGCATTTCAGCGATAGTAATGTGGTCAGTCGAAAGATGCTTTGGGTCGTTTGGACGAAGATAATCGGTTATGCCCACTCTTGCAGGATATTGTCCGGTCATCAGGGCCGCGCGATAAGGGGAACAGACCGGGGCTGATGCGTAAGCGTTGGTAAACATGGTGCACCGGCCTGCCAGTTTGTCGAGGTTGGGCGTTTCATTAAAGGTGTTGCCGTAGCATCCCAGCTCGGCGAAGCCCAGGTCATCGGCCAGGATGAAGATGATGTTTGGCTTATCTTTAAATTCTTTGACTGAGTTTAATCCTGAGGTGCTTTCGCACCCCTGCATCGCCAGTGTCGTCATCCCCAGGCCTATGGATTTCAAAAAATCACGACGGGAGCATCGTAGTTTTCTACAGATTGTCTGCTTTGCCTGCGGTTGGTTGTTTTTCATTTTTTCTGGTCTTTATCGGTTATCTGTAATTGAAGGATTTTTCTCGTTTTATTAGTCACCCTGGTTTGTTCGCTTATTCTTATGGGCCAGAGCCAGATTATCTTTTCGATATCAACAACGACCAGGAGTTTGCGTCGCAGCTGGTGGGGGATTTTTGCAGCGGTCAGAAACTTGCCTATTTTTTTCTCTGCCTCCAGACCCAACGGCCAAAACCTATCGCCAGGCTTGCGAGAACGAACCTCTAAAGGTAATTTGAGCTTTTCCAAATCAAACCACTCAACAACATTTGTTTTTTCGGTTTTGAATTTCTCAATTTGACCCTCATCAATTTCAAGAGCAGTTGCTTCTATTACATACCTTCCGAATCTCGTACGCCCCGGAACCTCCAGGACAACAGAAGACAGAGGACAGAGGGCAGAGGACAGGTTTCTGCCTTCTGACTTCTGATTTCTGACTTCTGACTTCTGGGCAAGGCGAAAAATCAGTTTGCCGTATTCGCGCCGAACTACAAAACCAGAGGGCAATTCGATTCTTCTGCCGGTGACATTTTTTTCCGCCAACTGCAAAATCCTTTTGAAATGTCGGCGCGTTACATCTCTCTGGCCACAGCCGACAGCAGTCAAACTTCGACGAATCAGCTCTACCTTTACCTCTGGATGCTGAGTTAAAAACGTCTTCAAATTCAGCTTTAACCCGCAGGGCGAACAATCGGTGAGTTCCGGCCAAACCTTTTCTGCGTAATTGCAAACCAGACCATAAAATTTTCGGGCTGAGGCAGCCAATCCGGACAACTGCTCCACGAGAGAACCTTTACAATCCTGCTGTACCGCCGGAAGCAGTCGATGCCGAATAAAGTTTCGCCTGTAAGTACAATCAGCGTTTGTGTGGTCAGTTCGCCATTTTATATTTCGCTTTTGTAAGTACTCGTTAATCTCATCTCGTGTGACAGAGAGAAAGGGCCGTGCGAACCTAATATCATCGGCAAAAATACTCACAGGCCAGATACCCCCGAGGCCGCGAAAGCCAGTCCCGCGAATTATGCGCTGCAGGATGGTTTCGGCATTATCGTTGTTGTGGTGCGCTGTCACTATACATTTGCAATTTTCGGCCCTTGCAATGTCAAGTAAACACTCAATCCGCAGTCGGCGAGCGGCGCTCTCAATCGATAGTTTGTTCTTTCGTGCAAAACCACGTACATCCAGCCGATTTGTCGTTACGCGGCACTTAAGTTTATGGGCCAGCGCGATAACAAAATCCTCATCAAGGTCCGCGTCAGAGCCCCTTAACTGATGATTTATATGCGCACAAATAACATCGGCGTTTAAAATTTTTTCGTTCTTAAGGGCCTGTAATACATACAAAAGTGCGGTCGAATCGGCGCCTCCGGAAACGGCCAACACGATTCTATCAGCCGATTCAAAAAGCTGGTTCGTTATTACGAAATCGGCAATTTTTTTTTCAAATTCCGACAACATTGTTAATACACAAAAAAACGGGCCTGATATTCAGCCAGGCCCGAGAGTCTATCACAAAACTTTAGCTCATACTTTTGTCAACGTCATTTACTTCCTTCCTCGCCTTTAGTCAACTCTTTAATGCGAGTTTGAGCAAATTCCCTGTAAGTCGGAGGCAAAGCTTCCTCTTCCACAACCTGCCGATAAAGCTCCAGGGCTTCGTCTCTGCGGTGCAGGCGTCTGTCCAAAATATATGCAGCCTTATACTTTGCAGGATAAACCGTATAACGGTCCCACTGATACACCCTTTTGTAGTATAAAACGGCTAAGGTATAGTCCTTGAAACGTTCATAAATTCCGGCAGCCCTGAATGCGGCGTCATCTATCTTGTCGCTGGAGCCGTGCTTCTTTATTAGCTGGTTGTATTTATTCAGAGCCAGTCGCAACATCTTTTCATCTTTAAGTAAGGGCAGCGTACCGGCCCTGCTTTCAATCTGCGAAGCTTCCTCGTAGAGCGCATCTGCTTCGGGAATGGAAGTTTTCGCTTTCAAATTCTGCCCGGCGACGATGGCCTCTACGATGTAGTTATACTGCGGAACGGCATCGAGAGCGACAAGCTCCTTTTTCGCCCAGTCCAGTTTCATACTGTTGCCCGCCCTTGTATAAAACTTTATCAGCAATTCAAGTCCCTGTCGATATGCCTGCCGATTAAGCGCTACCTGCTCGATGAGATCGGTCTCACCAGCATCAGCCATCGAAACTACAGGGGCCGTTCCAGGGTAAGTGGCCGAAAGCTGGCTTCTGCCACTGTCAACACCCGTGCAGCCAACCAGCACGTTCAATAAAACTATCAGTACCGCGGTTAAAATTGTCCTTGCCATAATGGCCTCCTTTCAACCTTGAACCCAATCTTACGGATACAAACTAACTACCGGACATCTCTACGCCTGTATATATTAAAAGCTCAAATCAATCAACAATTATCAATTAAACATCAGCCCGTCAAGGATAAAGATGTAAAAAAAATTTAGCTTATAGCCTGTTTCTCAATCGTTTGCAGGCCCCACGGCATCCGGGATGTCCACTGATAATATAAATGTATTTATAATCCGGAAATTATCCGTCATTTTAGAGGCAACCAGTGCATATCAGCCTGAACAGTCACACGGCCCAAAGTCCTGAAGCAGAAAAAGTTTATGACGTAAATTCTGCTCTTTATCCGTTCCATTGCATTCTGTGAACACAATCATAAAAATCTTAAAAACAATCTTGAATACTATATCACCAACCGCGGCTAATGAAGCTGAAAGAACAGGCAACGAAGCGAACAAGGCGTTAATCATTGGAAAAAGGCGGTGTTATCGGTCTTTGGGGCGATACGAAATAGAATGAAAGAATTTCCGGGGGTTTTTAAGAAATCTATGATGGTTTATTTCTGTTTGTAGCGGTCTAATCGCTCACTGACTGCCTGCTGCTGGTAAAATTCAATGCGCTGTCTGATTTGCTCCGCAAGCTGCTGATTTCCTGCGGCACGAGCGAGATTAAGGGCCTTTTCTGCGGAGATAATAGCCTTGCTGAATTGGCCGGCTTTGGCATAGCTTGCCGCCAGAAGGTCGTGCAGTACCGGTGATTTGCCAAGTTCGGGTCTAAGAGAGACAGCTCTGGAGTAATGTCTGAGTGCCTCATCGTTTTTTCCCTGAACAGCGAGGGCGTTAGCAAGGTCGTATCGAAGGCCGGCGTTGTTGGGGTCAAGGCGGAGCGCCTCGGAAAAATGCACCTCGCTCTGTCTAAACTCACCGGTATAAAACAACGCCCGACCAAGGTTGTAGTGCATATTAAAAGCGTTGTATTGCTTGTCAACACCCTTAGGCATACGGCGCAAAGCTTCCGAGAGATGGTTGATGGCCTGGTCGAATTTTTTCTGATGCAGCAGGGCCATCCCAAGGTCGTGATGTACGAAGGCATTGTCAGGGTCAAGCTCCAGTGCTTTATTTAAGTGCGCCATCCCCTCTTCGACCTTTCCCTTGACATTGTACAAAAGAAATCCCATCTTCACGTGTGCCTGGACGTTATTCGGATTTATTTTCAGGGCTTCTCTATACTCAGCTATGGCATTATCCGGCTCACCGTGTCTGAAAAACTCATTTCCGGCCCTGACGAATGAATAATCATTTAGGAACTGTTCTCGGATTTTTTTAATTGCGGTTGACTCAACATTGACAAACTCCGGTATGTTTGCAGCCCGGTCCGCGGCAGTAAAGCGCTCCAACAAGATGGCAGGGCTGCTGCGTCCCTGTTCGTCGATGTGGGTGAGGAAAAGCTGGGTATAAGGGGAATTGGCTTTTGAGGAAAACACCAGCCACCTTCCGTTAGGCGAGAAGCTGTGCCAGGAGTTCATCCTGCTCGTATTGGCACGTAATCTTCTTGGTTTGCCTCCCTCGGCGCCGATGATGTACAGTTCGCTATCGGGCTGAAGCAGCATATAACTTTTGGCTTTGCAGAACACAATCCATTTGCCATCGGGAGAATACTTTGCGAAATAGTTGCTCATTCCGTTGTTTGAAGCGCCCTCGACCGGCTCAGGTACGCCGCCTTCTCCATCATTAAATGGAATCCTGTACAAATCGAACAGGAAGGGCTTTCCATCTTCAGTGAATTCCCTGCATTCTTCGCGTGTCAGAAGCACTTTGCCCTTACCTCTGGTATCCTTAAGGTCGTATGCTTTGGCCCTGGCAAACACGATGTACCTGCCGTCCGGACTCCAGCTTGGATTGCTCTGAACGTAATTGGGGTCATCCGCACCCGGCAATGCGTGAAAGGTTTGCGTTTGCCTGTTGTACATACATAGAATGCCCTTTATAGGAAAAAACAATTGGGAGAAGGCCAGAGGGGGCATTGGGACAAAGACGGACTTGTCCTTTACAGTACTGACAACGAACCTGCCATCGGGAGAGACCTGCGAAAGCAGGCCGAAGGTCTGCTCCCCATCCTCCTTTCTGTAATCGTTCCAGGTTATGATATCGCTGGTGGCCAGAACCATTTCTTTTGCAACCGGCGAAATAACGTATGAGCCTTTACTATTTGCGTAATCCACATCCATAGCCAGGATTCCGGCATCTTTTGTAAATGAGTGGCAGTTCCCGCAGACCGGCAATTTCTCGAGAATAATGGGCGGCTGCCGCGGCGAAGAGACGGCCCCAAAACGCCACCGGATGTGTGAGGGGTCTTTGACGGCGTCAACAAAAGGCAGGTCCACTTCCCTGTAAAACAAGGGCGAGCCGACAGGGTCGTTGGATGTAGTGATTGAGATTCTGCCTGCCGAGAGGATTTTATGCGGAGCCGAGTAATCGACACCAAGTACGGTAATCCGGGCCTCTTTTCCCAGAGAGCGTTTTTTTATTACCTCCCATTCTTTTACTTTGGGCATCCACTGTATTTTGGAAGTTACGAAATTCATACGTGGCTTGTCGTCCCGGAACTTGATGGTGACCAGCCAGGTGTCGGACTCGGAGTTGTCATCTTTCCAACGAAAAGTAGGCGCTGCAATGTCCGGGGGGAAAAGCGTCTCGTTAAGAGGATAGAGAATCGACAAGTCGTTGTATTTCGCCTGCTCCTGATAAGCCGCCAATACATCCTCCGGCCGGACGCCGGGCCTGAGGAAGATAATTAACGTGACAGCCAGAACAACTACAGCCACTATACCAATACCAAGGACGCGATACAGAACCGATATTCTCATAGGAAGTCTTCCGGCTATGAAGCGACAAACGGGAAATTTTTTACATACCATTTTTAATTCGGTACAAACCCAGCTATCCGGCTGAGTTTCCATCATACAGCAAATCGGCCGTATGAGTATAGTGCTTGTGGTCGTTTCTGTCAAAGCCGCCTTTTAAGTTGGGTACAACAGGCAGGTTCGACATTATCGGGCTTCTCATACCAAAGGCATAAATTAAATGTGTTTGACAGTCTCCAGTTATGGACTCAACGGTGCAATTACTCCTCCCTTACAGTCGGAGCTCTGTTTGAAAATTATCTACACTAATGCTTTTTCAAAATCCTTCACTTTGGGAGGTTTTTTGCCTTTGGAAGCAACTACTTTATGCCCTTCCGCTCTCAAATGCGCAGCTTGCGCTTTAACACCTCCGGGGAGTTTTGGATTTAAGCTGCCGTCTGTTTTAATTACCCGCCAATAGGGTGTTACACGTTTTTTGCCTGCCCGCAGGTCCTCCTCGGCGGCCTCAGCGGAAATGCGAATGAAAATGCCGGTGGTGAGGGGACAGGTCGAATCGGCCTTGAAATCTTTGGCAAGCTGCTCTCTGATTTGTTGTACAGTGACAAGCTTTCCCTTTCTCACTTTCCTAATCAGGCCGTCAACAAGCAGAGGTGTGGGGACAAGGACCCTTCTGCCGCCGAAGCGTTTTTCCCACTTCGCAGGGCC
>CAYVIT010000105.1:0-11126 GCA_964451425.1 uncultured Pirellulales bacterium | reverse complement strand
GCCTCGAACTTTTCGCTCGGCCTCATAACGACCCGGTTATTCGGATAAGCTCTTATTCTGAGCCGAGTCACAACAAAGTCGGCTCAAGATACAAACCGATATGTTGATTCATACTGTCATTTTAACGGCCAGTCTACTGAGGCGGTAATAAATCTTGGTGCATTGAGGTTGGTATATGTCACATTAAAAATATATGATGTCGAATTAAGGGGTTCTCCAGAAATTGTTATTTCGTACCTATACAAAGTATTATTCCAAAAGCTGCCGCTAACATTGGAAGAGGCCGGTCCGAGCGAGCCATCAGCAGCATAGATTATTCCATAGGCAATAAGGGTTTTGATATTACCTGGGCCGTTAGTTATCGTCCCATTGACTTTGAGATTACCGGCCACATGCAGCTTTTCAAGTGGATTAGCTGTGCCGATGCCGACGTCGCCTTACATGCGTGGGATTACCCGAGGGACTCTATGCAACATATATTAATGCGGATTGTCCGGCCGGCGTCTCATCTGAGCGGCGAGATGACAAACCCCAGCGAATACGCCTCATCGCCGGCGATAGTGTACTCCGGATGCGTCCTCGCGCCCCAGGAATTATCACCGCCCACTCCATGGAGCTTGTAGTCGACGAAGACCCTGTTCGTATCCCGTCTGGGAAGGTCATAATCGTGGTTGGCCTTCTCCATATCCGCCAGCTCATAAGGCCAGACTGAAAAGCTCACCGGACTATCACCGGTAACTTTCACGCCTCGCCCGCGAGAATCGACTACACTGAACCACCGTGTATCGGTCCGGTTGCCCGTATCCTGCGCCCTGATATATGGGAAGACCATATCGTCGACGGTGCTCTGATACACCGCAATCTCACCTCCGGTCTTGCGATCCCAGTAAGTCTCATGAGGTCCGCGACCGTACCAGGTTACGCCGTCCATATTCTTCGGCACGGCAAATGTCATGCCGACCCTTGGCATCAGGGGCATCTTCTTACCCGGAAGCGGCTGGTAGTCGGCCTTGACCCTAATCCGTCCGTCGGGAGAGATATTATAGACGAGACTGTAATCGGCATCGTTGACCGGCAGCTTCATTTTGCCCGTGACCGTGATGCCGGCGTCGCTCTTGCTTGCATTGATTGATACGAGCCTGCGTCCCGCGGCGGCATTTCGCCACTGGCCAAGCCGACCGTTGTAGTTGTTGCGATACTGGTTGTCGTTGGGGACCTTCCAGAAGTTTGGCACAAGCGGCCCGACAATGACTTCCCGCCCATCATACTTGAGAGAAGTTAGAGCCCCGTTGTCCCGTGATATTTCCGCCGAAAACCCTCTGCCCTCGACCCCGTAGCTCGCCGATCCCGTCACCAACTTCAAGGCATTGCCGCCGGAAGGTTTCGACTTTGAGTTTTCGCCCGCCCCATTGACAGCCATCTGATGCCAGGCCACGACATGACCCTTCTTCGCCCAGAGCTCGTCAGCGGCCAGCTTGCAGTAAACGGTGAGCAGCAGCTCTGCGTCATCTCGATGCTTGAATGGAATACTGAGCTGCTTCTTCTGCTGCGGTGCGACATCGACCTGTCCCAGCGAGCCGGTCTCAACCACCCTGCCATCACTTCTAATCGCCCAACTGAACTCGAACAGATTCAGATTTGTAAAGAAGAACTTGTTATATATAGTGACCTTGCCCGTAGCTATATCAACGGGCGTGATTTTTACATTCTGATAAACCTTCTTGACCTCCCACAAATGCGGATTTGGTCTGCGGTCCGGGTGGATCAGCCCGTTGCAGCAGAAATTTCCATCGTTTGGCTTGTCGTTATAGTCCCCGCCGTAGGCAAAAAACTTCTTTATCCCGCGAGGATTATTACCCAGAGTCTCTCCGGTGACTTCCGTAAGATCCATATCGAGCACGAGCGCATTGTTGTTGGGTCGGTCCGGGTCGGCGACCTCGGCTGGACTCAGCGCCCGTCTGTAGATACGTGCACTGCGTATCGGCAAATCGGAAACCCGCTGGATGACTTCGGAGTTTCTCCCGATGTTCACCGGCTGCGAACTCGAGTGAATCGCCCCGCTCACCGCCAACCGCCCGACCTCCTTGCCGTTAACGTAGAGCAGCAACATCTTGCCGTCGAAGACCGCCGTAAGCCTGTTCCAGCCGTCCTTCAGGCCGGCGTCGGCATATCGAACGTACAGTCCCTCCCACTGCCCCGGAAAGACCGTGAAGTTAAGATCGCGGCCGCCGTACCGCAACAGATACTGGTGGTCACCCTTCGAGATGATCGGACAATACTGGTTGGAGGTGCGCGCGCCCTTGACCTCGGCTTCCAGCGTAAACGTATCCGTCAGATTCAGAGCCTCGGACTCATCGACCGCAACCGCGCCGTGCAGACCCTCGTGGTCGATATTGCCCAGCACCGTCCCGCCAACCTTACTGCTCGCTCGATCCCGCACGCGGTCATACTTGACATTAGGCACGTCCCTGGCCAGTCCCTGATCGACCCAGTCCCAGATCGAACCGCCCTGCAGCACCGGATACTCCTCTATCGCGTCCCAATAATCCTGCAGATTCCCGACACTGCTGCCCATGGCGTGCGCGTATTCGCACATTATCAGGGGGCGGGAAGGGCTCTCTTTTGCATATCTGACGATTCCCTCTATGGACGGGTACATCCAGCAGACGATATCCGTGTTTGTCCCCTGGCCGGCCTGCTCGAAGTGCACGGGCCGCGACGGATCGAAACTGCGAATCCAGCTCGACGTCGTCACGTAATTGCTTCCGTTGCCGCCCTCGTTACCCAGCGACCAGATGATTATGCACGGGTGATTCTTGTCGCGATGCACCATCCGCACGGTCCGCTCCAGGTGCGCCTTCTCCCATCTCGGATCGCCCGCCAGTTCTCTGGCGGCATGGGCCTCGATATTTGCCTCGTCGATCACATACAATCCGTATTTATCGCACAGTTCGTACCATCTCGGGCAATCCGGATAATGACTCGTCCTGACCGTATTGATGTTGAATTGTTTCATCAGCATAATGTCCCGCACCATCGACTCTTCGGTCACATAGTGGCCGGTAACGGGATCGTGCTCGTGCCGATTTACTCCCTTGATTAGAATCGCCTTGCCGTTGACCAACAGTTGCCCGTTCAGTATCTCGACCTTTCGAAAACCAATATCGCAGCCGGTCACCTCGACCACCCCGGCATCCCTGCGTCTACCTCGCTTGAGGGTCAGCACCAGGCGATATAGATTAGGCTGCTCCGCGGACCACTTCGCTGCGTTTATAACTGTGACCTTCGGCGAAACGATTTTGTGATTGCCCCCCACATTCGCGGCGATGTCGTTCAGGGTGAGTCTGGCCACCTGCTCGCCGCCGGCGTCAAGGAGTTCTCCCTCGACCGAGCAGTCGATCACGCGATCGGTGAAGTTGCGAATGTTCATTTCCACTCGGAGAGCGCCGTCCCGATAGCCGTTGACAAGGTCGACCTTCGCCCAGAAGTCCCCAATATGCACCTGTCCCGCCGACCACAGAAAGACATCTCGGAATATTCCGCTTAGCCTCCAGAAATCCTGATCCTCCAGATAGCTTCCGTCACAATACTGATACACCTCCGCCGCCAGTACGTTCTCGGCCTCAGTGACATACTCAGTGATATTGAAAATCGCAGGGGTCCTGCTGCCCTGACTATACCCCACTTTCCGTCCGTTGATCCAGAGATAGAAAGCGGAATCGACGCCATCGAATTGAATAAACAGTTCCCTGCCCTTCCAGTCGTCGGGCACCGTAAATGTCCTGCGATACGAACCGACGGGATTGCGTTCGTTATAGTTAGTGTATCCTGCCGGCGGCTCGCCCATCACCCGGGGAGGGTCCTTCTTGAATGGATAGGTGATATTCGTGTAGACGGGAGTACCATAACCATGGAGTTGCCAGTTGCTCGGCACGGGGATATCGAGCCACTTCGAAACATCGAAATCGCTCTTGTAGAAATCCACAGGTCTATCGCTCGGCTTCGGGGCCCAGTGAAACTTCCACTGCCCGTTAAGGCCCTTATACCAAGGCGAGCCGGCCTTGTCGCCCTTGATTGCCGCCGTGCGTTCGGCAAACGGCAGCCCCGTCGCACGCGGCGGCTCCTTGTTGATACCAATTACCTGCTCATTCTCCCAGTCGGGCGCCGCTTTGGCACCGGTCCCCAACAGCACAACCGACAACACCACAATCAGAAACAGACTTGACCATCGCATAATCATACTCCAAATGTTGACCCTACTTCCAGGTTTCAATGGATTCTTCCAACGCCCCCAATTATACAAATCCACCGAACCGAGACCAGTCAATTCTCGCCATAGTTGTCCCCGATCAATCCCCTATTCAGGCTGCTAACATTTAAGCCTGCTTGTTCTGTGCCTCATGGAAGCCGACCGACTCCTTCAACAAAGCGTCGATGTGCACAGTCTATAGAGCAACGGTCATTGAAAACGGCGCTAAATTTTGACTCTTTTATAATGCCCTGATAATACAGCACTTATGGGATAGGCATTTTGGCGAATTGGCAGATAATAGGCTTTCGGGTTGTAGCGAAGTTGTAGGCGTACCAGGCCCAAAAAAGCTGAGAAACAGGAAATACAAATTATGCCTAAATTAGAGAGCTGTAGTACATCTACTCGACCATGAATCTGTCGAAGTACATTGAAATTCTACAACTCATAGGAAAGGGAATATTTCAAGAGCGTTATCGGATGAACTGACTGTTTTCCATAGTTATTGTTTTTGGTTGGTTGCCTGTTTCTTTGGCTAAGATTGTTCTAAATCTACGATTTAAGTGGCACAAATCATAGTTTTTCCTTGACTTAATCCATTGATTTTTGTATATTGGGTTGAAACAAGTGGGAAATAGAATTACCCAGATTTATCTACATAGTCTTCATCAGTTAATATACGCGCATATCTTAGCTTAACATGAGGCTTATTATATAATCCAGGTGTGGTTGTTTTACATACTGATTATCATGTACCCTCTTTTCAAAACACATTCATTGGAAATTCAGCAGTTTTGCGGTTGTCAGATGTCAGCGTGACAAGCGCATCTGCTGCCAATCCATTCGACGGATTCATTGAGATAACTGCAAGCTATCGTTAGGTATGCAGTTATCTCAATGCCCGTCTTGGTCTTTCCAGACCATATGTCACGGAGCTTCCCAGCTCCACTCATTTCCAAAGATGGCATAATCAATGAAGTTCACAAATCCGCTGCCGTTCAGGTCTTCTGGTAGCAATACCTCTTCTATGAGGTATTTGAAACTAAATAACCGCAGATCTAACTCATCCACAAAACCGTCGTGGTTGAAGTCAGCCGGGTTGCCCACGGTGGAAGGTGACTTGCTCGCCTCTGGAGTTCCGCCGTAAGCACCCATATTTATTCGTTGGCCGTGTGGCCATAATTCTGCGGTCCAATCGGATGTCGGGTCTCCCTTATCTATGCACTTGCTTGTATATTTGTCGTTGACCCAGCTTTGGCTGCTAACATCCCAGTGGCCGTATCCGGACTCAAGATGAAAATCACCATTTGCGGTATCGACAAACAGAGGTTCGGCATCAGTGTTGTCCGGGCCGTAATTCAGCGTACAGCCTTTCTCCACGACGATTCCGGCCATTCCTTTCTCCAAATCGCTATACGAAACAGTCATAACCGAGGGGTAAGTTGTGGAGCCTTGCGTGTAGCGCAGATATATGCTTTGTCCGGCCGGTGCCGAGTTGGCCCAGAAGATGCAGTTAGATAGTACGGCGCCGTCGGTGTATGCACATTGTATTGCGCCGCCTTCGACGACAGCCGAATTTCCATAGAACACACAATTCTCACAGAGAATTGGTGCAGCCCAAAGCCGCATGGCGCCACCACCATCATAGAGGCTCCCTGCGCTGGTACCGATGGACCTATTTCCGTAAATCAGATTATTGGATAGCCTTGTCTTCGAGGAGTTGGCGATATAGATCCCACCTCCGTTTGATGCCTCGTTATCAAATACCCTGTTGCCAGCTATAAGGGCCGACGAGCCCGATTGAGTTGCTATGCCGCCTCCGACAGATTTAGCAAGATTATTCATAATTGAACAATCTTGTATCTGTGGCTTTGAGTTATTCGCTATGTAAATTCCTCCGCCGTGGTAAGCCGCGGCAATGTTTGTTGTTATATTACAGTCAGCGATGGTCATGCTGGAATTTGAGGCGTAGATACCGCCACCTAACTCGGTCTTATTGTGGGTGATTGTGCAATTGCTGATTGTTGGACTGGAGTCGACACAGAAAATAGCTCCGCCGGCCAGGACATCCGGTATTCCCGCGAATTCGATCTCAGAGCCTCTGCCGCCAGTGATGGTGAATCCAGTTAGCAGGCAATTTGCATTTTCTCCACCTCTGAAAGTTACGACTGAGCCTTTTATGCCGTCAATGACAGTTCTGTCCACAATCGTTGCATTTTGTGGGTCAGTGCTCCTTACTGTAATATTCTTGCCTTTCAAGTTTATGTCTTCCCCGTAGGTGCCAACCAGAACCATGACAGTGTCATCGTGGAAGGCGACGTTGATAGCCTCCTGGATCATATCAAACGGATGTTTCACACTTCCGTCCTCCTTTGGGTCACTAACAGTGGGGTCGTTTGGCCCGGGGTCGTTGGGAGCATCATCGTCGACATAAATAGTCGTGGCCTTGCTGCCTATACCAGCCAGTGAGAACTGATACGGGTTCTCGTCCGAATCAGTGTTCGGGATGCTAACAGTTGCAACGCGAGGGCCTACAGCGGCAGGAGTAAAGGTAATCTCAAAGTTAGTAGATTCAATCGGTAAAATCGGGCTTGAAGGCTGCACAGTAACTTCAAAGTCCTTAGCATTGGCTCCGGCGATCTGAACCCTTGGCAAACCGGTCAGGTCGAGGTTCACGCCGCCGCGGTTTTCAATGGTAAATGTGACAGGTATGCCGTATCCCAGATTTACCTTTCCAAAGTCATAACTGCCGGTATTATGCGGAATATTTGTTATGCCCTGTTTAATGTTGATTTCAGCAGGAATACCCGCAGAGCTAATGGTGAAATCGGCGTCGCTGGTATCAGTATAGGATGGGTCTGACGTAGAGGTTATTCTGATTCGGCACTGCGTTGAGCCGGGCATTGTAGGATACCAGCCATAACTTCCATCATTTGCAGTGCTGCTGGTAATGGTTGACCATGTAGAACCACTATCACGGCTGAGCTCAATTTTTACGGGGTGCCCCAGGTTTCCAAAGGCTTCCCACGTGATGTAATATAAATTACCGACATCCCACGTTTCACCACCATTGGGCGCTAATACGGTGAGGGCAGGAGGGCCAACGGCAATCCGGTATGCGTGGCTCTTGCTATAATCGCTGGAGCTGACCTTCCAAATAACCAGGCCATGGAAACCATAATCAGGTACATTGATCTGGAATGACGCATCCTGGCCGCCAACCGTGCTTGTGGCAAAAGCGCCGGTCATAAAATCACTCTTTCGAGCATGGCTGGTTTCATCATCGTAAAGGGACATTCCCAGATTGCAGTCCCCGGCGGTCTGGTCCAGATGGAAATAGTATTCTCCTGCAAGCGAGAAGTAGATTTCGTAGATATCGAGCACATTTGTAGAACCCCCGGAATATGGGCCATTCCATTGCGTACCGGGGCGGGGGTAGATTTTGACGCTTGTGTCCTCTTCAATGCGGTAATCGCCGGTTCCGCCATTATCGTTGATGACGCCGGCATAATATTCTCCCGCCAAAGAGTTGTTATCATTGACAATGACGAAATTGGATGCATCGTTGCTGTAAGTAGACCATTCGAGATAGCCACTGCCGAAGCCGCCCTCGCTTCCGGTATAGCTTCCGATGTCCCAGAGCCTCATATCATAGTCGGAGCTGGCGTCGCCGGGCAGGACACCCACAGCGGACCACCACTTGTCGGGGTGTTCGTTTTGAACCACGAAGGAGAAGCCATCGTTGTTAAACCAGAGGGAACCAGGAGCACATCCCCATGCGTTCTTGCTGGGCGGAGCAGAGCGGGTTACAGGTATATCATCTGAAAGTGCATATGGGCTCCAGACGAACTGGCGGCCCCAGCAATTGTCGCTCTCGTTGTTCTCCAGGACCTCTTCATCTTCATCGATCTCATAGTAAACGGTATGTCTTCCGCCTGTGGCGATGTAGCTTGATTTCTGCACGTTCCTGTGCTGTCGCGTACTCCCTGCGGACAGTGGGTAATAGCTGGAAAACAGAAAGTCCCCGTCCATGTAGATGTACGTTCGGTGGCTGACCGCATCCATGAGCGAGTCGTTTATCCATGCCCAGTTGTAATAGGTGTCACTTGTATTTCCCGGAAGTGTAGATGTGATTGGGCACGATGTACTGGTGGCACCGTCTAAGTTTCTGGGGACAATAGGATAGCTCCATCCGGAGGGGGTCGTATATTTCAGGTTAGGCAATCCAGCGGAGCTGACTTCGATGAGACTCGCTCTGGAAGCCGTATAAGTTTCAAGATAACAGGAGCTTGAGTTCGAGACCAAAATACTGTATGTTCCACCACTGGCGGCCGAACGAACGGTCCACGTGGCTTGCCCGGAGCTGCCTGCCTCTATCTTTCCAATACTTTGTGGATTTGCCCCTGAAACAAGTGTAAAGCCGGCTGGCAGATTCAATGTAACCTGGTTGTTGTGGGCTGCAACATCGCCGTTATTTGTAACTGTGGCGGTCACGGTGAAATCTGTACTGAAGTAGACGACCGAGGGCATTGCCAGGTTAATGTAAAAGCTCGGAGGGTCTGCCCTTTCGAAGTTTTCCTCAGTAGCCAGCGCATAATTCTCGTATGTAGCGCCGTTTATTGAAGAGCTCCAACTATAAACCTTGACAACGACATCACGGGTGCTGTTTGAAGATACCTGGTGGACATTGTCACCAACGCCCATATCCGAATCCACCAGGTTGTTATTGATTTCATCATAAAGTCGGATGTTCAAATCGGTGAGAGTATAATAGGTACTTGGTTCACTGCTGCCGTTATATACTGCTCGTCTATGCCATACAAGCGTGACTTTATCATTCTTGCCCATGAGTCCTTTGTACAATTTGTAATCATCATCAGTTGCCGTATCATTATTGGCGACAACTCTATCAAGAGTACTGCTGGCAAAGTAATCAGTACGGTGGAAGTGGGCATGCCAGAGGTCCATCACCCCCCACCCGTAGCTCTCGTCCCAATGGTCGCCGTCTATCGGCCCGTCATCGGTATAATCTTCGAGAGTGCCGTTGTCTGACCATGTTTCGGCTGTATTAATTAAGATAGCCTTCTGCGCCATAGGATTGTGATTGCCCGCATCTTCCATCAGGACTATAGCTCCAGCTACGTGAGGAGCGGCGGCACTTGTTCCACCATGATTGGCAAAGCTGGTGGTAGAAGCTATATCAGTCGAGTAGGTGTTACGACCTGGGGCGGTGATATCGGGTTTGCGGCGGCCGGAATCTGTTGGCCCACGGCTGCTGGTATAGCGAATTACGTCATCTGAAGTCGTGCATGTATCCTTGATGTCCATATTTGCGACGGACATCAGGTTACGTGACTGGGGATAACCTAATTGGGTAAGGCCCCTATTGCCGGCTGATTTGGTTACCATCACAGACATACCATCGACAACACCATCCATAAAGCGCTCAAGCCCGCCGAATTCATCGGTGATGCCGTAATAGCTGAAACTGCAATTGATTGCTTCAGGTGAGTCATCTGTGTCGGGGCAGTCAAGGACCCAGTCTATGCTCGACCTGGTAGTACTCTCATATCCTGAGCGTGCGTCGAACAGTTTGTCCAGACCAAAAGCAACGCCTTTGTAAGTACCGTGAGTGCTTGCAATAACCCCGGCCGTTCTCGTACCATGCGAGCCGTCATAACTGGCGGTTTTCTTATAAATTGTATGCGAGTTTAGATAAACGTGGTCTTCTCTTATGCCGCCGTCAATCACGGCTGCGTCATAAGCCCCGCCATCAAAGCCATTATTCCACCAGGTACCGGCGCTCAACATACAAGTGCTGTCGTCCAGATCGAACTCACAATGGTAATCAGGGGTAATGGTTTCGACCAATGGTGACTGGGCCAGGATTTCCAACGCGCCATAAGAAGGTAAAGCCGCTCCTATGGAGTTGCTGAGGGGGCTTATTTCCGTAACATGGCCATTCAATTGGGCGATCAAATCGAATATTTCTTGCTGCTCCTTTCGTACCGCGTTTTTAACCCGCTTGCTGATATCCTTTCTCATTGCACCAAGGAGTCTGTCGATCTCGCGGTTTGAGGCCTTAATGCTTTCTAATTGCTGGGATGAAAAAACCATGCTCTCAGAAGCTAACCGCTCTTCCTGGCGATTTTTGAAACCACCCTTTGGTCTATGCTCTGAGATAATGTCCCTTACCTGTTTGGACAAAGGCTCAATTTGTGGTTGTCGCTGTGCTTTAACCTCTCGGGAAATACGGCTTAGCGGTTTGTTCTTCAAATCAATAACAACCTCTATTTCAACTTGTTCGAGAGCTTGAATTGATAGGTCAGGATGGATCTTGCCTAATGGCCAATCAGATCTATCCTCCATATCAGGCGTGTAAGTCTCACCGTCCTCACTGATAAGGTCTGTTTGGGCCTCTACATTATCAGCGGATAGCTCATTCGGACCCGTCACGGGGCCGCCGATTTTTTCTTCGCTGACATATTGGCCGTTGTCACTGTCAATGAAGGCCCTGTCGTCAGAGCTGTTCTGGTTACTTGCCTGTGCAATAACGTAAACCGTCGCGATAAACACAAGACTTGCAAGCCAACTGTACATTAGTTTAGATTTCATAATTTTTCCTCCTGTTTCTTCGACGTTCTTTCGCAACTTAATTATCCATAAAGCCTTAGCGCAACATATTTTAGATATGCTTTTTTCATTTCCTTACACAATGGGCGTCAGTACAAACCTGACTTGTGAAAAAAAACCGCTATTTTCTTCCAAATCAACTCCTCCCAAGAAAGCTTAATTTGAATGAACAAACTGGTGCTTCTACTAATCTATCACCACTTCAAATATCTCTTATTATCAAATAAATGTGGGAAAGGCAACA
>CAYVIT010000104.1:0-11468 GCA_964451425.1 uncultured Pirellulales bacterium | reverse complement strand
ATCAAGGAGCAGTCAAAAAGGTTGAGTTTTACGGGAAAATCTGATATTAACTAAGAAGGAGTCTATGCGGCATAGCTGGGCCGGTATAAATCAAAACTTCATTCGACAGAAGGAGTTGACCCAATGAGAAGCGCCGGAAACAAATACTACAAAACAGGTTTTTTAGTCTGTATTCTTTTATTTTCTGCCTGCAGTTTGACTTTTGCAAAGACGGTGTGGCTGTCCGAGCTGGACCTTTCCAGGATGACTGCAGGCTGGGGCCGGCCGCAGGTGGATAAAAGCGTGCAGTCCAATCCTTTGAGGATTGCCGGCCAAGAGTTTGAAAGAGGTGTGGGCACCCACGCTCACAGTATAATGTATATTGACCTCGCGGGCCAAACACAACGCTTCAGTGCCTACGTGGGTGTAGACGATGAAGTGGGAAACAGCACGGGGACCGTCCGCTTCAAGATTTACGCAGACGCCCGGAAAATCTTCGACAGTGGCGTGATGAAAACAGGTCAAAAGGCCAAAAAAGTAGACTTGGATCTTGCCGGCACCCGGACTTTACTTCTAATAGTAACAACAGCCGAAGACAATTCAAGTTTCGACCATGCAAACTGGGCACAGGCGAAATTCGAGGTGCAGGGACAAAAGCCGAGGGCGATTGATTCGCCAAAGGAAGAGCCGGTGCTTTTGACACCGAAGCCTTCTCGCAAACCGCGAATCAATGGCGCGAAAGTATACGGAGTCCGGCCGGGCAGACCCTTTCTGTATCGGATTCCCGCGACAGGACAAAGACCGCTCCGTTTTACGGTAAAGAACCTGCCGAAGGGATTGTCGATTGATACGAAAACAGGAATAATCAACGGCTGCATAAAGGACGAAACAAAACGGACATTGCAGACTACTCTCATCGCTGAAAATGCTTTCGGAAAAGACGAGAGGGAGTTTCGCATTGTTGTTGGCGACCGGCTGGCACTGACCCCACCGATGGGCTGGAACCACTGGTATATCCATTATATAGATATTACCGACACACTTATGCGCCAGGCGGCGGACGTTATGATAAAATCGGGGATGGCTGATTACGGATATCAATATGTAAATATAGACGACTGCTGGATGAATGCTCCGAAATACGAGGACCAGAAACGGGTGGGGCCTTTGCGGGATTCGCAGGGCAACATCGTACCCAATGAGTACTTTCCGGATATGAAGGATTTGACCGACTACATTCATTCGCTGGGATTAAAGGCCGGTTTATATACATCCCCCGGGCCCTATACCTGCCAGGGATTTGCCGGTACCCATAACCACGAAGAGCAGGATGCCCGGCAGTTTGCCGAATGGGGCTTCGACTTCCTGAAATATGACTGGTGCTCGTATGGACGCATCGCCAAAGACCAGAGTCTGCCCGAGCTGCAGAAACCGTATCGAATCATGGGGCAAATCCTTAAAGAGTTGGACAGGGATATCGTTTATAACCTGTGTCAATACGGAATGGGAGAAGTATGGAAATGGGGCCAAGAGGTTGGAGGAAATTGTTGGAGAACGGCCGGGGACCTTGGATTTGAGTTGAGAAATTATCATAATGTGGCTCTCCAAAATTCGAAACATCGCTCTTACGCCGTCCCCGGAGCGTGGAACGACCCGGATTATCTCCTGCTCGGGTACATTGGACAGCCAAACATAAAAGAAAAACCTTATAAGCCTTGTCCATTGACCCCAAATGAGCAGTACTCATATATGTCCCTGTGGTGTTTAATGGCGTCACCGTTATTTTTCTCAGGCGATATGAACTTACTGGATGAGTTTACGTTGAACGTCTTATGTAATGCCGAGCTGATTGAAGTGAATCAGGACCCGCTTGGTAAGCAGGGATACCCGGTAGTCGTGGAGGAGGAAAGGGAAATCTGGAAAAAGCCGATGGAGGATGGGTCGGTCGCGGTCGGGCTATTTAACTGTGGGGAAATGAAACAGGTCGTCTCTCTGCGCTGGGCGGATATTGGTACGAAAGGGACATACAGGGTACGCGATCTCTGGAGGCAAAAGGATTTAGGAGTGTTTGCAGAAAAATTTGAAACGCAAGTACCGCGGCATGGTGTAATAATGCTGCGATTGTACCCGGGCAGTTAAATGATATAGTTCTTTTACCTGAATAACGTGAGGTATTCGATAAATATTATTTCAGACAGGAGTTTGTGATGAGTACATTAAATCCTAACACTTTTTCCGGCTCGAAGTCACGACGGGAGTTCCTAAAATTCTCAGGACATCTGGCAGCCGCCTCAGCGCTAACGGGTGTGGCTGTAAACCGCTGTTACGCTGCGGGAGACTCGACTATCAAGCTGGCCCTGGTGGGCTGCGGAGGCCGCGGCACAGGGGCGGTCGCTGATGCCTTCTCGACCAAAGGCGGCCAGGTAAAACTCTACGCTATGGCCGACCTGTTTCAAAACCGCTTACAGAGCAGTTTGAGCAACCTGACAAGTAGTTTCAATGACAAGGTCGACGTGCCATCGGAGCGCCAGTTCGTCGGATTCGATGGCTATAAGAAGGCGATTGATTGCCTGGGGCCGGGTGACGTCGTGCTGTTGACCACTCACGCGGCTTTTCGTCCCCTCCAGTTCGACTACGCCGTCAAGAAAGGCGTGAACATCTTCGCCGAGAAGTCATTCGCCACGGACGCGCCGGCCGTGCGCCGATGGCTAAAAGCCGCGGAGCTTTCCGAGAAGAAGAATCTGAAGGTCGGTGTCGGCTTCATGTGGCGGCACTCGAAGGCAAGACAGGAAGTGATTCGGCGGATTCACGATGGGGTCATCGGGGATGTGCACACTATGCGAATCTACCGCGTGCACGGCCCGGTCCACTGCCCGCCCCTGCCTAAAAACGCCAATGAACTGGTCTTCCAGCTCCAGCATCCCAACAGCTTTACCTGGGTATCGTCGGGATTCTTCATCGACTGGCACTGCCATAATATCGACGTGGCCTGCTGGGTCAAGGGTGCCTGGCCGGTCTCGGCACAGGGGATGGGAGGCCGCTGCTACGAGCAGGCGGGCAGCCAGTTCGACCACTATACGGTGGAATATACCTTTGCGGATGGCACGAAGCTTTTTGCTTTCTCGCGGCACATGAACAACTGCTGGAGTACCTACTCCGACTACGCCCACGGCTCAAAAGGCTCGGCTGTAATTATGGCTGCCCTTGGAGACCCAAGGCCAAAGATATACAAGAGTCATAATATGGTTAAGAAAGAGCTGGTTTGGGAGTATGGCCGGCCGGACTGCAATCCCTACCAAGCCGAATGGCAGGTGCTTGTGGATGCTATCCGGCAGGATAAACCGCATAATGAGGCCCGGCGGGCCGGCGAGGCCGAAGTAGTCGCCTTGATGGGGCGCATGGCAACACACACGGGCCGGTACATCACCTGGGACCAGGCGTTGAACTCCGACTTTCAATTCGTTAAGGACATAGACAATATGACCTTTGATACGCCAGTTCCAATCAAGGCGGGTCCGGACGGTATCTATGCCGCCCCGCAACCGGGAATCACGAAGGAAGTCTGACAAGGATAGTAACCCCTGTGATGACAGTTATTTGAACCGGAGTGAATAAAGGTCGGCATCCCGGAGTAAAAATCGAAGACGGACCGCTTTGCCCGCCAGCCTGCTCAGGTCACTGCTGCCTTTCCATGTGACGCAATGTTCAATTTCGTCTCCGTAAATCTCGGCCGAGTCGGTTATCCCGAAGCCTTCGAGCGGATTTCCTTGCGAATCCTGAATTTCCACGCGGATACTTCCTGCAGCCGATGTCGAGAAATTAATAACCAGTTCGTTTCCCGAAAAGATAAGCGGCTTGGTAATAAACTCGCCGCCGCTTAGCGGGGCACGCACCGACACGAAACCATCAATTCGATATGTGTAGCGTCGCGTCTTCACGCCGGGGCCGTTGTAGTAACGTTCGTTACTGTAGATTGACAGTTCCCTGCCGGCACCGGGCAGACTGGATTCCGTCTCCACCATCCCTAACCATATATAATTGCTTCGATTGTGCCACCTGTCCCTGTTTCGGCCCGGCCTAACTATTGCTTCCGGCCATCGACGAAATGTCTTTCCGTCCCGGCTGGTCATCAGCAGACCTTCGGTTAGTGACCCTCGTTCGGGTATATAGCGGGTCGGCATGCCGATGAAAATATGCGGCGCCCGGTAGTAAGGCTGTATCTGGTTTGTGTAGAGATGTTCCTTGGGGGCGCCGGGATATTCAAGCCAGACAGGTTTTGTCCAGTGTATGAAGTCCTTTGACGTTGATGTCTTGATATCTCGTACACCGGAGTGAAAATCGCGAAAATAGCAGCGATATTCCTTTCGGACCGGGTCCCGGAACGCCAGGTTCTGCGAATCAAAGGCCCCTTCTGTTATGACAGGCTCACTCTGCATTAACCGCCAATGAATTCCATCCGGGCTTTGGAATGCGAACAGTTTTTTGTTGCCTTCATCTTCGCCCCTTGCCACGGCTTTGTACCGTTTGTCCGCGGGGCAGTTGGGGTTCGTGTCCTTGAACGGCGTGAAGTTATGTGAGCCGGGTCCTTTTAAGATTATGTTGTTCTCTTTCGAGCTGTTGAATTCCACGAGGCCCAAGCCGGGCCTGTTCCAATGTATCCCATCACTGCTTTCGGCGTAACAAACCACCGCCTCGTGTAGTTGTCTTTGTGTTTTTTCATCGTGTCCCCAGCCGCGGTAGTACATTCGGTAAAGGTCCCCATCTTTGAATATAGTGTGGTAGCCGCAGGTATTTCCTTCCCACGGCTTATCGTGGACGATGACAACCTCGCGACAGATGGGCCTGTGCAAAGTCAGGTTGACTCCCTTCATCTGTTCGATAAGGAAATCATCTACGAACAATTCCAGTCGGCTGCCGATATCCAATGCTTTTGGACTGTCAGCATCTGCCGCTGATGGAGAAATATACTTTGCAAGAATATGTCCGATTATCTGTTCGCCCCGCTCATTGGCGTGGATAGAATCTCGCTTAAACCACCCAAGGTCCTTGCCGCACTGTCGGATATATTCCGCCCACGCCGCCTCCATATCGAGAAAGGCGGCCCCGACCTCAGTAGCAAGCTTCTCGATGCCTTTGCAGTAATCACTGAAATGATTTGGGTCGTTTATCTTTTCCCATTGGCTCTCGTCGCAAGGGTCAACCTGTCCGAACGCTCCCGTCATCAAGAGGATGTCCGCCTCGCAGCTACTTCGAATCTGACGAATCACCTCGCGAATTGAGTTGATATCCCCACGCTGACTAATGCCACCGATAATCACAAGTTCGGGCTTATGGTCGAGCACATATTTCTGTACGCGGCCGGCCTCTTTATACCACCAGCAGCCGGTCGAGCCGCGAACGGAGGTAATCTTTTCTATCCTGCAAGTTGGATAGTCTCTCTGAAGTAAAAGATTCCAGCAGGAACGGCTTGTGTCGTTTACTATGCTGTCACCGAGCATGACGACTCGCAGCGTGCCCCCCTCGGTCAAGCGCTGTCTTGTTTGCGGCAGACGATGCAAGCGGCCGGAAGGAGGACTGTACTTTACAGGCGGCATTTCTGAGTAGATTTTTTCAATCTGCTCCAGCGTCCGCTGGTCCTTACGAATGATAATGCCGTCGTCGGCGATGACTTGTACTGCGACACAAAGGATGGCAAAAAGTGTTACTTTCGTCTCTAACATCATGCGTATCTCTCCTCATAGTCTTCGTCGTTTATGTGAAATTTGGCATCATAGCCGCCATGGTGAACGCATAGCGCGGAAGATCATTCGGTTCGCTTCCTCGTCGCCGAGGAACTGCTCTTTGGCCGGGTCCCACTTCAAAGAACGCTGCAGCTTGTGCGCGATAATAGTCAGATGTCCCAGTGATGCCGACCGATGGCCTATCTCTTCGTTGCAGCTGGGCTGCTTGCGTGTACGAATGCACTCAATCCAATTCGCGTGATGGTTGTTCTCACCGATGTTTACCTGGCGGGTTTTTAGCTTCATCTCCTCGAAGAGTTTCTCAGGACCGCCCTCAATGGGCCCTCCCGTTGACATTGACGTGACCCAGCCCTTTTCCCCGACGAATATACCTCCGAAATTGCCGGCTAATCGGGCCGTTTCAGGAACCGCTTTATAGACGTCCTTTACCATTCCCCAGTGGTCAACCAGATGAAGCAATGTCCCGTTGGCGTATTTGCAGGTGAGAGTCGGGTACTCTCCGCTATTGGGATGGATAAACTCCACGGGTCCGCTATTTTCGGCGCCAAGGGCATATTGAATTACGTCCGCACTGTGAGAGTGATGCCAGGTCACTGAAGCCGCACCGAAATCTTCACAGAAGGCCCAGGGCACGACGCCGGGCGAGGGATTTATGTGGTAGGCGGGATTATAGGGGTGCCAAAGGGCCGGTCCGACCCAGAGGTCCCAGTCGAGTCCGTCCGGCACAGGTTCGGCCGGCAGGGTTATATCCAGGGGTACGTAGGACTTGCCCGAATTCTCAACGTCCATCAGATGTCGATAAGGCCCGAAGCGGGGTGCTCCGAAGAAGCCGCCCAGTCTGCTCCACAGAGTGAAGACCTGCTTGACCTTACCGAGCCCGCCGGCGCGGACAAATTCACAGACCTGTCGGATTGTCGGAATAGAACGATACTGGCTTCCGGTCTGGAAGACCCGGCCATACCTCTGTACCGCCTCAACAAGCCGGCGTCCCTGGCGGACTGTTATCGTAATCGGCTTCTCACAATAAACATCTTTGCCGGCCTTGACCGCATCAATCGTCAGCAACGTATGCCAGTGGTCCGGCGTGACTATCACGGCAGCATCAATGTCGGGCCGGGCCAGGAGTTCGCGATAGTCATTATACGCCGCACATCCCTTGTACGTCTCGTTGGCGCGCTGCGAGGCATAAGTTTCTTCCACGCGACGCTTGCCATCCTCGCACCGTGAACGGTCCACATCGCAAACAGCCTGCACCTGAAAATCCCGGTCGCCGGCCAGTCGTCGCAAGTGACCTCTCCCCATAATTCCATGGCCAATCAAGCCTACTGTGACTCGGTTGCTTGGTGCGATATTTCCGTCCGCACCGAGCGCTGAGGAGGGAATAATCCACGGTGCAGTTACGATACCCGAAAGCGCAGCCGTGCGGCCCAAAAACTGACGCCGTGTAATCAGTCGAGTGTCTTTTTCTTTGAAGTTTTTCATTTGTATTATTTCTTACCTTCCTTCTCTATTTGCATGCTCGCCTTGTTGAAAAATTCAATGCATTTGGCTATCTCAGGCATCGACTCGAACCAGTTGTAGGAGTATTCGAGGCCGAACATGGTTGGCCTGATTCCCAGCCGGTGGATTTCATTGATAAACTGTCCGGTCTTGCCAATGCCGGTCCCCCAGGGCACATCGTGACCTTCGGGGCTTAGCTCGTTCAGGTCATGCATCTGCACGGTGATTAAGCGCTCTTTGAGCATGTTCACGGCCTTGATTGGGTCAATGCCGGAGCGCATCCAATAGCCGGTATCGCCGCAGGCCCCGATTCGCTTGCTCCGGCCTTGGCAGACCTCCATAATCCCTTCCGGATGCCAGTACTGAGGCGAGCCTTTCCGGTCGTGGTTGTGAATGGCTACGTTGATGTCATACTCATCGCAGAACTTCTCGATTGTATCCAGGGCCTCCGGAATTGGCTCGGACATAAAGGTTTCGATGCCAACTTTTCGCCCGAATTCGAATATCTTACGACAGCCGGCCTCATCGCCGCCAATTAGGTGGATGTAATATGTAAGCAGACAAACACCGGCAGAGTCTAACTTCAGCCGAATTTGTTTCAGTTCGTCGTCGGTCAGTTTGTCATCAAAGTTTTTGGAAATCTCCTTGCTGACCTTCTGGAAGCTCAAGCCGCCCATATACGGCAGGCCAAGCTGGGCGGTTTTATCGATTGCCTCGAATAGCGTGTATTTATGAAAAGTATAGGCCTCGATGCCGAGGCGCCAGCCAAGATTTTCCTGTGCCCGGATGGCCGGCGTCAATTTGGCGCTGGGGATGGTCGGCGCCGGCAGGTCGCCCAGAGCAAACTGAGTGGCCGCGAGATAGAACCGCAGCATCTTCGGGTCCCAGAAGACGTAGGGATTATGCGCGATGGTACAGTAGAAAACTCGTCCCCTGCCGTACCGCCGCACCCACGCCAGTGCGTAATCGTTGTCCTCGCGGAAGCAGTTGCCGCGCGGTTGTCCCTGGAAATCGGTTTTCTCGGTGTCGATACTCATAAGCACACGGACCCTGTTTCTCGAATAAGGCTCGTGGACACGAAAGAACTCGTCCCGATACTCGAAGTCTTTGCCGCCAAAAGTTTGATTTATGGGGTGGTTGGGGTCATCGAGTTTGATGAAAACGTGTTCGGTGCTGTCACGGTGGTTGGCGCCGCGAGCACCGAGCATTATGCCAAACTCGGGCCAGTCCTCGTAAGCGCCGGGCCAGCGGGTGAAGGCCACCGAGGTGCCGTGTACCCCAAGCAGTCCTCCGCCGCCGTAAACGAATTCGAGCAGGCTTTGCCTCAATCCCGGGTCCTCAAAGAGATTGCCCACGGTGTTATTAAAAAAGACGGCGTCGAACCGCCTCAGATTCTCAGGCCTGAAGACGGACGGGTCTTTACTGATGACGGTCTCAAAGGCGCCGGTCTTTTCGCCCATCAAAGTGAAGGCCAGATTGGCCGTAGGGATGGAACCGTGTCCGCCGTATCCGACATTAAGGTCGAAAATCAGAAGTTTGCGATTTTTACGAGGTGTGACGAAGGCCTTGGTCGGGATCGCTGCCTCAATTCGCTGGCGCTGTTCCGAGTCGACAGCCGCTTTTGCCTCTGAGGCGACAAGCCCAATCCACGGTGCCGCGAGCATCCCGGCCGTGCTGCCCAAAAAATCACGTCGTGTCACGATCTGCTCTGTCGGTTCTTTGTTTTCCTTGCGGGCTTTTTCGCTAACAACATCTGATTTCGGCTCCATATCTGTTTCCTTCCTTTGCTCCTCCGGCACTATAGGCCGTCTTTATTCAACCTCATGTGCCCCCTCTGTTTACTATTCTAACAATCTCCAGACGGATTTCAACCCGAACCTGCGCCAAAAGCTCGATAAGCTGTTTCAAATCAGGTCAAATTGACACTTTTTCAGAAAAATCCAATCTCAAGGGCAAGAAATTCCTTGGGAAAATCAATCTGTTGTATTAGATTACAATTTGTCAACAATTGCTCTGGCACAAAACCCGATGAAACAACGAAAGGAGCGTGGAAAGATGAATCGATATCTCCGTAGGATGCCTTACGGCATTTGCATCGTTTTGGTCTCTATGATAATAGGACCGACCACAACCGCAGGAGCCGGTTCTGAGCAGGCAGTCATCTCACAAAAGGTCGAACTGCTATGGCCCGAAGGCGCACCCGGCGCCAAGGGCACCGAGGATGGTGACAAGCCCTCGCTGACGATTTACCTGCCGCCGAAGGAAAAGGCCACAGGAGCCGCTGTTGTGATTTGCCCCGGCGGCGGTTATGGCTTCTTAGCTATGGACCACGAAGGACACCAGGTCGCACAGTGGCTCAATTCATTAGGTGGGGCCGGCTTCATTCTAAAGTACCGCCACCGCAACAGCGGAGCCGGCTATGGGCATCCGGCACCGTTAAACGACGCCCAGCGAGCCGTCAGTATGGTCCGCAGCCGGGCTAAAGAATGGAACGTCAATCCAGACCGGATAGGCATCCTTGGTTTTTCAGCAGGCGGACATCTGGCCTCGACGGCAGGCACTCACTTTCACAAGGGAAAGCCAGATGCAAAAGACTCTGTCGACCGAGTCAGTTGCAGGCCGGACTTTATGGTTCTTATCTACCCGGTCATTTCGCTGGTCGAATGGTGCACGCACAGCGGCTCCAGGCGGAATTTACTCGGTGACAATCCCGACGAAAAATTGGTCGAAAATCTTTCTAATGAAAGGCAGGTCACGCCTGAAACACCGCCAACATTTCTCGTACACACTTACGAAGACACAGGCGTGCCGGCGGAAAACAGTATCTATTTTTACCTCGCCTTGCGGAAGGCCAAGGTGCCCGCCGAGATGCATCTCTACCAGAAAGGCCAACACGGATTCGGCCTTGGTCAGAATCACGGTGCAGTTTCAAGCTGGCCTCTTCGCTGCGCAGACTGGATGCGCGGACTCGGGCTGTTGGATAAGAAAAACAGTGAAGTTCAGCTGTAATACCAATTCTATTCAGTTATTGCCGATTGCCTGAGTCTGTCATTCCTGCGAAAGCAGGAATCCAGACCCTTCCAGTCGGCACTATGTCTGATTCTATCGGCAATCTTTAACTGTAATTGCTATAACAGGTCGTTGTGACAGCAGCCGTTCAAATGAAAGTCATAAACTAAGGCTGCTTTTGTTCCGTATCCGGGGGTGTTGTTTGAGTAAATTCTGAAGTGGATACTTGAATCCTCAAAAACCGTTCCTATTCGCACTGTAAACTGCTTTTTGCACCCATGACAACGCCACAGAAAATGCTTGTTTCGTTCGCCATTATTGCCATTCATTTTGTGTACATCTATACAACCACAGTGAGGACAAGCGGGCATATTGCCCCAGCGTTGTTTTTCCATAAGTAAAAATTTTTCAATTTTTTTGAAAGTTTTCTTGACAAATGACCGAAATCAACGTATATTATGTACAGAGTGATAATAATGTAAATTATGTACAGGAGGATTATCAATGACTACGATTACAATTACAGATGCGCGGTCACAATTCCGTAAATTGGCGGACAGGGTCTGTCATCATGGCGAGCGAATATGTGTAGAGAGAAATGGAGAGCCTGCATTTGTGATGGTAAGCTTCGAGGATTTTGAGGCAATAGAGGCTCTTGAGGAGAAAATTGATATACAAGAAGCAAAAAAAGCCTTGAAAAAAGGCAAATTTATCCCTTTAGAAAGGCTGGAGGCTGAATTGGATTTGTAATACAATACAATGATGTATAAAGTCATTGTTGCTGAAGGCGCGGCCGATTTTATTAGAGGGCAAACAAAGAAAATCCGACGCCAACTACACAATAAAATCAAGAATCTAAGGAACAATCCTTACCCGTCAAATTGTGTAAAGTCAAAAGGGGAAGAAGACTTATATCGGATACGTTCCGGCAATTATAGAATAATATATACACTTAAAAACAAAGAAGTAACCATATTAGTACTCAGAATTGCCCACCGAAAAGAAGTGTATAAAAGGCTATCTTAAATATAATTCCAACATCCCAAAGCACCGCTTTGTGCGTTAAATACATACTTCCGTAAGTCATTGTCTTTGGAGGCAGTTCAAATAGCAGTCTTTAACTAAGGCTGGTTTTGTTCCGTATCCGGGGGTGTTGTTTGTGTTAATTCTGAAGTGGATACTTGTGAATCAGGCTGCGGGATTGCCTTGATTTCGATGGGGAGCTTGTCCTGGTTGCGC
>CAYVIT010000103.1:0-11579 GCA_964451425.1 uncultured Pirellulales bacterium | reverse complement strand
TGTTCCATGAGATCTCGAGAGAATTAATCACTTGAAAACTCTTTTGTATTTTTGATTTGTAGCTTTGCATGCAGATAAAAAGTTCCCCTGCCCGTGTGATGCAATTAGAATTTGAACTGGTCTCTGAAGGCGGTTTTGAAATCGTAAACATCGTTGAAATCGTCGATTGAATCGGTCGGCTGGGCGCTCATCCATTTGTGCTTTATTAAAGAAAAGACGATTTCACCGAAATCGCGGGTATTTTTGACGCCCCAGGTATTCAGCACCAACATCGCCAACCTGCCCCATTTTTCGAGAGCCATTTTTTCCAGTCCCATGCAAAGGTCCTGGCCGCTGACATGTTTGCGCTCGGTATCTCTTTGATTTGCTGTGTAGCTGAGCCCTTCATAGACGAACTTTAGCGCCTGGGGACAGAATCGGCCGCTTTCATTTGTAATTTTTTCAAAACTTTTCTTCATTTTTTCTTTTGCCACGAAGACGCCAGGTCACAAAAAAATAAAAAGTTAAAAAAACAAATTAGTTAAATCTTTGTGTCTTTGCGCCCTTGTGGTTAAAACGGAACTCGCAGAAACCGCAGAGGTAATACAGGTTTAAAAACATCATACTTTATACTCTCAGCGGCTTTGCTGTTAATTCTTTATCAACTAACTTTTTGTCCGAGTTTTGCACCAGGGTCCGCAGAAAGCATAAAGATATCTTTTCCTCCTGTACCGGAGGCCAGAATCATGCCTTCAGAGAGACCAAACCTCATCTTTCTTGGCTTCAGATTGGCCAGATATATTACAGTTTTGCCGGTCAGCTCGTCAGGTTTATATGCCTGGGCTATGGCGGCAAGAACGCTTCTTTGCAGTGAGCCTACATTCAACTGCAATCGCAGCAGCTTGTCGGCCCCCTCGACGGGCTCGGCCTTTATGACTTTAGCGATTCGCATATCAATCTTCGCGAAATCCTCTATTGTACATTCGGGCTTGAAAGGCTCAGTCACGACAGCTTCTTCAGGCCCTGTTGATTTGGGGCCTTGACTTTCTTTACTTTCTTCTATCATTGCATCCACCTGTTTCTCATCAACTCTTTCAACGAGATGTCTAAAATCGTTTATTTTGCGATTCTGCAACGGCGTTTCGACGTCGGCAAATTTCAGCTCATCAATATTGAGGAACTTTTCAATCTTTTGAGCATACTTCGGCAGAATGGGTTTTAGGTAAATTGTCAGAATACGCACGGCATTTATTACGGCAGTTAAAGTAGTGCGCGTTTTCTCCAAATCGGTTTTTATGGTCACCCAGGGTTGATTCTGTTCGACGTATCGGTTTGCCTCGTCGGCCAGAGCGACAATTTTTCGGACAACTGAAGCAAATTTAAGGTTCTCGTAATCCTTTATAATCTGAGCCTTTGCAGCAGTGAGTTTTTTGATTAACTCTGCGCCCCGTTCATCTAATCGGCCAAGTTCGCCACCCAGTTTTTTTGTCAGCATCGGACCTGAGCGGGAAGCCAGATTTGCAAATTTGCCGACCATATCGGAATCGATTTTATTTATAAAATCGTCCATTCTCAAATCTATATCGTCGATATTGTCTGTGAGCTTGCTTGCATAGTAGTATCTTAAGTACTCCGGGTTGAGGAACTTGAGGTATGTACTTGCTTTTATAAAAGTCCCACGGGACTTGCTCATCTTCTCGCCATTTACGGTCAAAAAGCCGTGGACAAAAAGCTTGTCGGCGGTTTGGAAATCCGCACCAATCAGCATGGCGGGCCAGAAAAGTGCGTGAAAATACATAATGTCTTTGCCGATGAAATGATAAAGCTCATATTCGGCGCTGTTCCATACTTTGTCGAAATCGAGCCTGTTTTTATCACAGTAGTTCTTTGCCGAGGCCATATATCCGATAGGTGCATCGAGCCAAACATAGAAGAACTTGTTTTCTTCGCCGGGTATTTTGAATCCGAAATAAGGTCCATCACGGGATATATCCCAGTCCTTCAGTCCTGCCCTGAACCATTCATCGAGCTTGTTTGCCACTGACTTCTGGGTATATCCACCGTCAATCAGTTCCTTTAGCTGTTTTTTGTAATCAGCCAGTTTGAAAAAATAGTGCTGCGACGTTTGCAGGACCGGTGTTGCTCGGCAGGTTGCGCAATAAGGATTAATAAGCTCGGTGGGCCTATATGTTGCGCTGCAGATTTCGCAGGAATCCCCGTATTGGTCCTCGGCTTTACATCTCGGACAGACACCGCGAACATACCTGTCAGGCAGTGACATTTTACAGTTCCGGCAATAGGCCTGTTCAACGTCTCTTTTCACGATTGAGCCCGCCTTGTCAAGGCGGTTGAAGATAAGCTCACTAAAAGTCCTGTTTTCCGGTGAGTGGGTGGAATAATAATTGTCGAATTCGACGTAAAAGCCGTCAAAATCTTTTTTGTGCTCCTTATGAACCTTTTCAATCAGCTCTTCAGGGCTGACGCCGGCGGCGCGAGCACTTATCATAACCGGGGTGCCATGAGTGTCATCGGCACAGAAATAAAGGCATTGACTGCCGCACATCTTGTGGAAGCGCACCCAGATATCAGTCTGGAGATATTCCACTAAATGGCCTATGTGTATCGGGCCGTTTGCATAAGGCAGAGCTGATGTTACAACGATTTTGCGAGGCATATTTTTTCCTTAACGACTACTGCTCCGAGGTCTCTATATCATCCTGCGGCGGGAAATCGGTTTTAGTTTCACCGTTTTCCTGCTGATTGTTCTCCTCGCCTCTTTCCTGTTCTTGCTTTTCGGCTGCAGGTGAGGAGTTGGCCTCAAGCTCCTCGAGGGCAACAGAGACTCTCCGGCCGTCACTGAGCTCAACCATCACAAGCTGAGTCAATATCTGGGTGTCGACGACTTTGCCTTGGCCGTATTTTGTTTTTACCTTAGTGCTCTTTTTCGGCAGCCTCTTCTTGAGTTCGGTGTAAGTTTTATCTTCATATCGCAGGCAGCATTTCAATCTGCCGCAATATCCGGAGATTTTCGAAGGGTCGAGAGTTGCCTTTTGCATCTTGGCCATTCTCATATTAACGGGTTTTAAGAGCTTAAGAAACCTTTGACAGCAGCATTGCTGTCCGCAACTTTCCACATCGCCGAGGATTTTGGCTTCATCGCGCGAGCCGATTTGCCGCATTTCGATTCTGGTCTGGTACTCGTGAGCGATCCTTTTTACCAGCTCGCGGAAATCCACTCGGCCGTCAGACATAAAGTAGAAGATGACGCGCTCTCCGCCGAATATGTGTTCGGCGTCGACAATTTTCATGGGCAAGTCCAGCTCTTTGACGAAACGCCTGCAACATTCCATCTCTTCTTCTGCGATTTTCTGCAGATGCCGCTCTTCGCTAATATCAGCGGCGGTTGCATAACGGACGAATTTACCGGCCTCTTCGACAGCGATGTCAATGTTGCTGTCATCGAAATATTTTTTTATCTGGTCACTATCAAATTTTAGATGTCCGGCCCTGTACGAGGAGAGCTGACCTACGAGGTATCCTAATTCAAGGCCTTTGTCGGTCTTTACCACAACACGTGTTTCCACTTTGGGTATTCTTGTTTCCTGGTGCTCGAAGAGACCGAGTATATTCATCCGACTATAACGGACCAACATATGTTTTTTATGTTTTACCTGCTTAGGTTTTGTCGCCGGGGCCTTTGACATCTTAACTGCCTACTTTAATATACGAATTCGCATTGCTATTAGTAAATTTTCATTCTACCAAAAGGGGCAAGACTTAACAATAGCTGCTCGAAAATAAGCTTTTCGTTAACGCTGGACTCTATCCAGCGCATTGTCCTGTAACAATCGTCGATTTTTTCCGCAGCCTGTTCCGGATTAAAACGGGCGGCCAACTTTTGTATCTGACCTTTTTGGTCAACATTGATAAGGCCTTGTTCGGGCATAACATTTATCGTCATCGTATCAAGCAAAGCTGATATAATTATCTGAACAAGTGTTTTTTGCGCTCTCCGATTGATATCGGTTCTACTTGTGTTTTTTTCGAGGCCGGCCCATAAGGTTGCGATTTTTTTACTTTCATCCAGGAGCCACCGGGCCAAATCAAGAGCATCAACATATTCGTATTTTGCCAGCGAGTCTATCAACTGCTTCTTAGTTTGGTAAAGATTAGTATCGGCAAGCTCGAGTTGAGCCCAATCGCATGCCTGGCCTAAACTGCCCTGAGACAGACGAGCGAAATACCGGGCGCATTCTTCTTCGGCGCCCATCTCTCTTAGTTTTTCGATTATCCTGTCTTCGGCTATAAGACCGAAACGGATTATCTGACATCTCGATTTAGTTGTGGGCAAGAGCCTTTCCATACGCGTGCAGAGCAGGATAATGCAGCAGTATTCGGGCGGTTCCTCCAGTGACTTGAGCAGTGCATTTTGTGAAGATGCGTTCAGTCTTTCGGCTTCGCTGACGACAAAGACCTTTCTTTTCGAAAGAGTCGGCCTTGTGCATACCTTTTCGATTAGAAACTCCCGAATAACATCGATGGGTAAATCAACGGGTGTTTTTTTATCTTTACCGTCTCTGGTGAATTCAACCAATTCCTTGTAGACGGGATTGAAGTCCGGGTGTGAGCCGGCATCGAAGAGCCGGCATGACCGGCACAGGCCGCAGCTATCGGCAAAGCCATTTTCAATAACGGGATCTTCGCAAAGCAGCAGCTTGGACCATTCGCGAGCGGTTTTAAATTTGCCGACGCCTTCCTGGCCGGCAAAGATATATGCGTGCGGAACCTTGCCCGCGGCAAGAGCCTTTTGCAAAACGGTAATTACTTTGTCCTGACAGAAAATCTCTTTGATTGACATCTTATAAATTGGCCACAGATTTCACAGATTTAATTTGTTAAAGTATAAATCGGCCACAGATTAGCTCAGATTTAATGCCACTGTTACAACACCATACGTTTGACCTGAACAGATGGGCCGAAGTTGATAATCAGGCCTACGTCAAGACCAGTGGCCTTTAAGTAATTCAGCAATTGTGCTTCGAAAATACTGACATATTTATCAACAGCTTTGACCTCAACTATTACTTTGTTTTCAACCAGAAGGTCGGCAAAAAACTCCCCAACAACCCGGTTGTCATAATGAACTTCAACAGGCTTTTCAAATTCTACCCGATGACCTCTCTTCTTGAGCTCCATAAACAACGAATTATGATATATCTTTTCTAAAAAACCATATCCGAGCCTGTTGTGAACAGTATGCGCAGCGTTAATAATCTCGCTGGTTAGCTCTTTGTGTTTGTAATCGCGCATCACTTTTATAATAAGTTATTTTAGAGTTAATTCAGTGTAATCTGTGAAATCAGTGGCTAAAACATTTTTTCAACTACTTCTATTACCTTTTCGTGAACCGTTTCAATACCACCGGCGCCATCAACGACCACAAAATCTTTACGCCCTTTGGCCAGCAACAAAAAACCCTCACGGACTTTCAGGTGATATTTGCGAGGCTTTGCCTCCATCCTGTCGGGCTGGCCGGAGAGCCGATTAGCTGCGGTTTCCAAATCGACGTCGAGTATAATAGTCAATTCTGCCCAGGGCATTTTGAGAGAATTTATTGCAAGCTGTATAACCTGGTTGTTTCCGAATCCGCCGGCATAGCCCTGATATGCACAGGTACTCGATAGCCACCTATCGAGAATGACACATTTTTTCTGCTCAAGAGCCGGTGCTATTTTCTCCAGCCATAGCTGGGCTCTTGCCGCCATATAAAGCAGCACTTCTGTCGCCGTGCTCATTTTGATATGCTCGGGATTCAGCAGAATTCCCCGAATTTTCTCACCGATGGCTGTGTCGCCGGGGTCGCGGAAAGTTTTAGTCGCAGCGCCCTGCCGCTGAAGCCATTGGGCCAGAAGTTTTACCTGCGTACTCTTTCCGCAGCCGTCCGGCCCGTCAAGAACAATGAACTTGCCTGCGAACTTGCTTTTCAAATTCTTGTTGATCAAACCTAAGTTCCTATTTTGAGGCTAACAGTTTCTTGGCTTGCTGCAGAAGCTGCCTAAGAGAACTTTCTACCCGCAACTCTTCGGCCCACTTATGCATATAATCGATATCCAGACGATGCCACTGAACAACAGCCACGCCAAGAGCATCACGAAACTGTTGCTCTGAGTGACTGTTCTTGGCCCATTCCAGTTTGCTTAAAATAGTATCTTCGGACGAAGTTACCCAAACATCCAGCTTTTTGATTTTAGCCGTACACTTTCGCTCAAACTCTCGGTGGCTGAATGGCCTGTCTTTGCGTATAATAAAATCGGCTTTCCAACCGGACTCATTGTCAATAACATTAAACATCGAATTATGAGCAAATGCATATCGAACAGCATCGAGATTAACATAATAACGTTCGCCGAGCATATTGGCAAAATTCAAAATCTGCTCTTCGGTTGGAGCAATTACCATATCAACATCTTTTGTCGCCCTTGGATTGCCATGGAGACTGCTTGAGACAGAACCGGAAAGCATATATGGGATATCCTGCCGGTTTAGTTTTTCAATCAGTCCTTCCAAGAAAACTTCCTGACTTTCCATATCTATGTCTCGACATCGGGGTAAATTTGTTTGAACAAGGCTTCGCCAATCATAAGTCGTATTACTTGCCGGTTAATTTGTTGCTCATCATATTGGGGGTGACGAAGCCTTACGCCGGCTTCGACAATGCTTCTGAGGTTATCGCTCAACTCGAACGCCATTTTTAGCCGCGTTTCGGCATCCAGCCTTCGCAGGATTTCAAACTGTTTTCTTGCAGCATCTATAGTAGTATCTGCGGGTATTGCATTCATTCTAATCTTAAAACTTAATCCTTTCCGCAGCCGCCCGGCCCATCAAGAACAATAAATTTACCTGAAAATTTGTTTTTCAAACCTTATTACCTCAAATCTCTGTTTGATTATTTCGCGAGTCCTCGAAATCCAAAGAACTCGGTTTTTTATCATACACCAAATTCAGGGAAGACACAAATCTTACCGCCATTACCGCTATAATTAAACCGATAAAGCACGTTGTAACAGAGTTGATAATGCTAAAAATTTGACGCGGGATTGTTGTTGCGCCATAGAGTCTTCGTAAAAACATCCAGAGGTAAGGAAACGCCATATTAAAACAAAACAATATGATTATTTCCCTGGCATCCCGAAGCCTACAGTTTTTGAGAAACTTGAAGCTCTCGAAAGCACGACAATCAAGAACTATTACTAATGCAGGTATCAGCAGTATGAACTTCATCAGAATAATGGTAATTACTAAAACTAACAATCGGCGAATCAAGAAGATATTATGGAGAATATCTGTTTCTCCAGGTGCAACTCGTCTGGCAACTAAACGAGTGCTCAGGAACGTTAGCATCAAAAGAGGTATGAAATACAGTGAACCTAAGACAATCATTCTCCATAAAAAATGAAAGCCTGTTCGTAACAAAACAGCAATGGACTGTCGTTTCTGTCCTTCGAGATAGACTGTCCGCAGAAAACCTAAACGAAGCGTTGCTGTAACAATCACTAAGGCGAGCGAAAACCAAGCGGCGAGAACCGTCAAATTTAATACTGAATCATATTTTAGTTTTGTACGTAACTTACTCAAAAATGGCCATAAGATAATAAGTCCAATAATGAGTATTACCTCGGACCAGCGGGCTTTGAGGATTGCCAATGTTTTTTTGATTTCTGTCATTTATTCAATTTCAAAAAAAAGAACCTTCGCTTCACTCAGGATGACAAATATCTGGATTCCCGCTTTTGCGGGAATGACAGCACACCCAGTCGCAGGAATGACAGCACGCTCAGTTATCTTGCTAATCGGAAGTTTTCCGGGCCGACGAGCTGTCGCATTTTTCTGCAGAAGTCGATGTCGGGATTTACGGATAAATTCCTGTCGGCGGCTGCGTAAACTCTGCCCTTTTCCGTATTTATCGCAACATAAACGGGACTTTTACCTCTGTGATGCCGGCAGATGCTTTTTATGGTCGCTACTTTTTCTTTAGTAACATCTTTTGCATCCAGTCTTATCCTGATTTTGGCAGCTAATTTTCCCCTAACGTCCTCAAGAGCTATCAACTCAACCGCTAAAATGTTAGGTTTTTCCCTTCTGTAATCGAGCTTTCCCTTTACAAAAACGATACTATCGGTAACTACTAAATCGCCGAATTTATTTAACACATCCGGGAACATAACCACTTCGACCTGCCCTTGCAAATCCTCGAGCGTAAAAACAGCCATTTTTGAGCCGGCATTTCTACCTGTCTTTGTCAGATTGAATCTTATTTTTGTTATCATCCCGCCAATTATGATTTGCCGGTCCTGATTGCCGTCAGCCAGTTGTGAGCTGTTGTGTGTGGAATAAATGTTTATTGTCTCGGCATGATGGCTGAGCGGGTTACTGGTAACATAGAAGCCGAGAACCTGTTTTTCAAATGCGAGCATCTGCAGTTCGGGCCAGGGCGGGACATTGGGCAGGCTCTGGTGGTCCTGTGAATAGTCGGTTTGCTGTGTCATTTGGCCAAAGAAATTCATCTGGCCGTTTTGTTTGTCGGCCTGGAAACTCGCTCCGATTTGCATTGCTTTTTCGAGGCCGGCCATCATCTGGGCGCGGTTTCCGCCAAGCCTGTCGAATGCGCCTGCTTTTATGAGAGCCTCGATCACCTGTTTATTGGCGGCCCTTAAATCGACATTTTCACAAAAGTGGAAGAGACTCTTGAATCGGCCAACTTCCTTACGAGCCGCAATGATTTGCTCGACGGCCTTTTCACCTACCCCTTTAACGGCGGCCAGGCCGAAACGTATTACACCCTTTTTGTTCCGGCCGCTTTCTCCATCCTCATAAAGAGGCGTAAAGTCGACACCGCTCTCGTTAATATCAGGTGCCGAAACTTCGATGCCCATCTCAGTACACTCGGCGATATATTCGACAACCTTGTCTGTGTTGTCCATCTCAAAGGTGAGCAGGGCCGCCATATACTCGACAGGCCAATGAGTCTTCATATAAGCGGTCTGGTATGCGATGAAGGCATAGCGTGTGGAATGGCTCTTGTTGAAACCATAGCCGGCGAATCGCTCGATCAGCTCGAAAATCTGTTTGGCCTGCTGTTGCTTTAAGCCTTTATCCATACAGCCAGCCACGAATCTTTCTCTCTCCTTCGTAATGGTTCTTGCCTTCTTCTTGCTTATAGCCTTGATGAGTCCGTATGCCTCACGCAGAGGGATATCGCCAAGGCGATTACAAATCCGCATCACCTGTTCCTGATAAACCATGATGCCGTAAGTCTCGTCGAGGATTTCTTCCATAATCGGGTGTGGCAGAGTCCACTTTGCACCGTGTTTTCGGTCGGTGTAATCAGGAATCAGAATCATAGGGCCCGGACGATATAAGGCATTGGCGGCGATGAGGTCTTCGATGCGGTCGGGCTTCATCCTCATCAGCAGGTCCTGCATACCGCCGGACTCAAACTGGAAAATCCCTTTTGTTTTACCGGTGGAGAAAAGCTCGAAAACTTTAGGGTCGTCCGGAACGAGTTTTTCCAGGTCGATGTCCTGTCCGTGAATATCCCTGACGAGCTGGCAGGCCCGTTCCAATACGCTGAGGGTTTTCAGACCTAAAAAATCCATTTTCAACAGACCCACTTTTTCGACCATTGGCCCTTCATACTGGGTTATTACATCGTCGGAATCGGGCGCCTTATAGAGAGGCACGAAATTGGTCAGCGGCTCATCGGCAATAACGACACCTGCCGCGTGTACCGAAGCGTGACGGGTAAGACCTTCGAGCTTTTTGCAAATGTCAATAACTTTTCTTATCTGCTCGTTCTGCTCATAAGCCTGTTTCAACTGCGGCTCGGTCTTCAAGGCCTTATCAAGTGTCATACCAAGAGAAAACGGGATAAGTTTGGCCAATCTATCGGCCTCGAACAACGGCACAGCCAATACTCGACAGACGTCACGGATGACCGCCCGGGCCTTCATTGTTCCGAAGGTTATAATCTGTGCGACGTGTCCGTACTTCTGGCGGACATAGTCAATAATCTCGGCCCGGTGTGCCTGGCAGATATCAATATCAACATCCGGCATTTCGTTACGCTGCGGGTCCATAAAACGCTCGAAAAGAAGATCGTAACGAATCGGATCAACATCGCAGAGCCCGAGACAGTACCCAACGATTGTGCCGACGGCACTGCCTCTGGCACCAACGGGGATATTGTTTTCGTGAGCATAACGGCAAAAATCCCAGACGATAAGAAAATAACTTGCAAAACCCTTCGATTCGATTACATCCAGCTCTCTGTCGAGCCTGCTCCTTATCTCGTCGGTGACTTCGCCGTAACGCCGCTTTACTCCTTCATAACACAACCTGGTGAGAAACTCGTCGGGAGCCGAGCCGTCAGGCGGCGTAAAGCGGGGCGCATGACGCTTTTTCAAGTCAAGCTCAACATTGCAGCGGTCGCCAATTTCTAAGGTATTGCTGCAGGCCTGCGGGACAGAGTCGAAGAGCTTGTGCATCTGCTCCGGAGTTCTTAGATAAACGTCCGGCGGATAAATCATTCTGTTCGGGTCATCAGCAGTTTTGCCGGTACTTATTGCACAGAGGCAGTTGTGAGCTTCGTAGTCATCTTCTTCAAGGAAATGTACGTCATTGGTTGCCACAAGGCCCAGCCCCATCTTTTTCGCAATATCAATCAGACCCTGGCAGATGTTAGGGTCATCATTCTCGTGTTTTTGGATTTCGATAAAGAATCTTTCGGAACCGAATATCTTAAGGTAATCTTCTATCGCTGCGACAGCCGCCTTTTCGTCACCCTTATAAAGCTGGGCTGCAACTTCGCCTTTCAGACAGGCTGATGTGGCAATCAGGCCTTCGTTGAATTCGGCGAGGATTTCCTTATCAATTCTCGGCCGGTAATAGAATCCCTCGGTATAACCGGCACTTGCCAGCTTCAGCAGGTTATGATAGCCGGTGTTATTCTCGGCCAAAAGTATCAGGTGATATGCGGCGTCGGTGATACTGGTCCTTTGTTTGTCGAATCTGCTCCGTGGGGCGATATATGCTTCGATGCCGAGTATTGGCTTGATGTGAGCGGCTATCGCCTTTGTATAGAACTCGACAGCACCAAACATATTGCCATGGTCGGTAACGGCCACAGAATCCATTTGTAATTGTTTACAGCGTTTAAACAATTTGTCGAAGGTTATTGCGCCGTCGAGCAGTGAATACTGGCTGTGTAAGTGAAGGTGCGTAAATCCTTTATTCGCCATAACTTATGCCGTCCTTCTGGATTACTATTAACATATCTATCATAGGTCAGAGACTTTGTTATGTCAATGAATGGCTTGAATGTTTGTTGGCAAAATCGTAAAAAAATTCTTGTGAGTTTGCCACCGGGAGCTACTCTCTTGGCTTATAACAGGGGGTCATTCTGAACGTAGTGAAGAATCTCAATCCCAATAATCAATTGTAAATAATCAATAATCAATTAAATGGGCTTATCCCTTACCCTTGTCAATCTCAATCCCAATAATCAATCATCATTTATCATTTCCTTTGGGTGGCAGCCTCAA
>CAYVIT010000102.1:7766-11718 GCA_964451425.1 uncultured Pirellulales bacterium | reverse complement strand
AAATATCAAAGGCCTAAACACAAATAATATCTCATTATCTGTTTTTTACCTTACTTTTAGACTGTATTTTCATATAAAAGTTATCACTCTTTAGTTGTTCTTTTTATGCACAGCTATGTTGTTTTTTATCAACGTTAAGCAAATCCTTTTGTCATTTAACAATTTACGGACGAAGAATATGTAAAAATAGGTTGGTTGGGTATAGTTGGTGTTGATAAAGGACAACGCGTTGTTAAAATACGACATTTGTTTGTTCTCAAGCCCGGATGGCATAAATAAACGTAAGTGTTTTTGTTATGAAATGTTAGGTGAAATTAAAGAGGGTGGTTGGTTTCATTTTATGTTGTTGGCATATTCTTTGCGGATGATACTTATTCGCCTTTAGGGTGACGATATTGGGCGGAACATCCCTAAACCATTAAATTATGAGGAGGAGGACGAGTCCGCCCGATTTCGGATGATTCCAAAATCGGCATTGCCCGGCGCCAAAACCTGGCAGAGTAGATTTTGTTAGCAATATATGTAGTATGGAGCCGCGCCGGAGGAGGAGCGGCTCCTTTTTTCTTTGCGCAAAAAACCTTTTTTGTGGCTCGCAAGCATATTAAAGAGATTGAATATTGGATTCTTGGTAATCTCGATAGTTTATTTTGGTAGTTCTACACTTCTTCCGGTGTTTTCACCAGCTTTTCTGCGATTTTCATACTGGCATCCAATCTCGCTATTGACTTGCAGGCCTGTCTCATCTCTTTGCGTTTTTTTTGATTTTTCATCAACTCTTCTAACTCTTCCCACAGCCATCCCTGTCGTTCTTTTTCACCCGGCAGGTCATCTACTATGACCGCCGCTCCGGCCTCAACCAGTTTGCCGGCGTTAAGGTACTGATGCCTGTCCTTATGATATGGGTAAGGCATACAGATACTCGGCACAGAAGCCGCGGCGTATTCAGCCACGCTGACCGCTCCACTTCGGCCAATTACTATATCTGAAGCAGCTAATAAACTCGGCATATCATCATAGTAGCTCAGAACGCTATGCCCAATCTGTGCATCAGTGTATCTTTCTTTGACTTTTTCGTAGTTGCCGGCCCCGGCCAGATGAACAATCTGCCAGTCATCGGCAAAAATACTTAATTTTTCTAACAGCGAACACACAGCCCTGTTAATATTTTCCGACCCGCTTGATGCGCCGGTTATAAGCAAAATCTTTTTATTTTTATCAAGGCCCAATTCAGTCTTGACCTTATCAGGTTCCGGATTGAAAAAGCCGTTCCGCAGGGGACAGCCGACAACATGTACTTCTGCTTTTGTCCCGGCAAAATATTGTTTGGTATCTTCAAACTGCACAAAAATCTCATCTGCCCAGCGACTGATTATCTTGTTGGCCCTTCCCGGCACAATATCAACATTCAAAAGGGCGATTGGCACCTTTAGCTTATGGGCTGCGAAGCAAACCGGCGCTGCAACAAAACCGCCGATTCCAATGACAATGGCGTTCTTACATTCAGAAATTGCCCGTTTGGCTATTCCATAACTTTTTATAAACGAAGCACAAAAGCCAATCAGTTTATCAGGCCGAGCCGATAAACCCCGGGCCGGAAGCGCAGTGTGCTCGAAGCCGGTCTTTGATACTATTCGCTTGTCGATACTGCGCATGCTGACAAAGAAGTGTATCTTCGATGTGGGCTCAAGTTTGAGTATTTGCTCGGCCACGGCGATTCCGGGATAGATATGTCCCCCTGTTCCCCCGCCGGCAAAGAAAAAGTTACTGCCGCTCACTATTCTTGTTCTCCTGTTGTATTTTTGGCGGATTGTTTAGCGATGTTTAACAGCACGCCGGCGGCAGCCGCTGAGAGAAGCATACTCGTTCCGCCGGCGCTTACAAACGGCAGAGGCATACCTTTTGTCGGCAGTACTACGGTAACTACGCCAATGTTAAGTGCTGCTTGTGTGGCGATTGTTAATACGATTCCGCCGGCTAATAACTGGCCGAATCGGTCCCTGCACCGCACGACCAACAAAATACCAAGCCAAACAAATACAATAAACAAGACGATGACCGCCGCGGTTCCAATGAAGCCAAGCTCTTCGCCAATAATGGCGAAAATAAAATCCGTTGTATCTTCCGGCAGATGCCCATATTTACAAATTCCCCTTCCAAGCCCTTTGCCCCAGAGTCCTCCGGAGCCCAGGGCAATCAGCGATTGATTTGCCTGGTAGGCGGCCGAACCAGTCCATTGTTCCGGACTCAAAAACGCGGCAATTCGCCGCATTCGGCTGGGCGAGCTCAGCAGCGCAAGGAAAAAGGCAATAGAAGCAAATGGCAGTGGTGTTAGAACATGCCACCATTTTACCCCGGCGGTTATTAGCATCAAAAAGCCTAAAAGTGATATAAGTGCGGCTGTGCCGAAATCTTCGATGATTACCAGCCCTACTACCAATGCTAATACTGAACAGATGGGGACAAACCGTTTCCAGTATAACTTGATGTCGGTGCCGATCTTATGACAAACCGCGGCTAAGAAGAAAATAATCGTCCATTTTGCCAGCTCAGAGGGCTGGAAACTTATCGTAATCGGCCCGGCGGGGATCCTAAGCCATCGGCGGGCACGGTTGACTTCTGTACCGAAAAGCAAAACAAGTATAAGTAATGCTATACTAACGATTAATAGATATGTGGTTGGGCTTTTGAGCCAGCCCTTACTCAGGCTAAATCTGCGATAATTAAAACAGGAAACGGTGTATAGAACTGCGCAAGCCAATGGGAAAAACAACATTTGCCGAAACGCCGGGAAATCGTAGAATCTATGTAAGTCAAGCTCCTGGCTAACGTTAGCGCTCGCCGAAAAAACGAAGACAGTACCGATAGCCATCAGGAGAACCACAACCGCAGGGATATAATCGGCCACTAAATTGGGTCTTGTTGTAGTAAGCATACAATCCGGCTCTAAACAGAGGAAAGAAAAGTTTTTTTCAGCAGGCAGACATCTGCCAGCTAAATCTATTTTCGGCTTCTTTAAGCTGATAGCAGCAAAAAATTGTTCGGCAGCGCAAAATTGCCTTTTGATTTCTGATTTGTTGTTTTTTAAGCAGCGAGCGGGCCACCTGTAAAGCTTGACGGAAATTGCGGTTTTGGATAATATATAGCCGATAGGATTGTCTTAACAGGAGTCTATTATGCCTTATGTTTTTGCTGTAACTATACCTTATACAGCCATCACTATCGTCTTCATCATTTTGGCTACAGCCGTTGGGGCCTTCATCAGGAGAAGAAAAAGGGATAAATGCCTGAAGGATTTTGGTAATAATATGGTAACGCTCGAAGAAACCTCCGGCAAGACCGTCTGGGGCAAATTGAGAGTGGAAAATACAGGCCTTGAATTCGTGTACAAAACAAAGCACGAGGATGAGCAGGGCCATTATGAGACCAGTTACATTCTATACAAGTATGAATACTCTAATATGGCGGCCTTGGTGCGCTACCACGACGAATTAAGTGAACGAAATAAAAAAGCAAGGCAGAGAGAATTAAAAAGGACCTATCATCCGACGGTGCTGCGAAGACTTAAAAGAAAAATATCAAACGTCTTCAAAACGATAAGAGATTCGGTGATGGAGGTGATAAACCTGTTAATCAGTCAGGCCAAGAAAGCCACCCCGGCCGGCGCCGTCCTAAGTTCCCAGGATAAATATGTTACACAGATGAAACAGGAATTGATAGGCTCGGTTGGAACTTCCTACGAGCCTTTATTGGAAAGATATATCGGAAACAGGGTTGTGCTTGAAATGATTAGAGCCGATACGGTATTCGAATATTGCGGTGTGTTAAAGGAATATACAGTGGACTTTATTGAAGTGATGGATGTTGATTACAAGGCAAAAGAAAACGAGCCTCCCAGAAAGGCGGATTTGGTTGTACCCCGCAAATACGGTGTCATTCGACATCTTGCAGAATA
>CAYVIT010000102.1:0-7666 GCA_964451425.1 uncultured Pirellulales bacterium | reverse complement strand
CAGAATAATGGAGATGTGTAAGCTGCGGCTAAGAAAGAAATTAGAATTGGAGAAAGGAAAGTTTAATAGAGGCACCTGACTTGCCGAAATATAATGGGGAAGTTATAGACGTTTATCCATAGAGTGTATGGGTACGCTTTATAAATGGACTTAAAAGGAGAAATGAAATGAAGCGATGTATTTTAGTTATGCTGTTGGCAGCTATGTTTGCTCCGGCGACGGTGTTTTGTCAGGAGCCCGAGCAGAAGGATGATCCGATGTTCCAGATGGAGATGCACGAAAGGGGATTGGAGCTGGAGCAGCGTGAAGCCCAAATGGATATGCAGCGCAGTATACACGAGCTTGAGCTGGAGAAACGCAAAATTGAGCTGGAGCGTCTGCGAAGAGCACATAAGCACGGGCCGCATCCGTTACTGTTCTTGGTTGTGGTTGTCCACATCCTTTTGGCGGTTTGGGTATACAAGGATATACGGCAGCGGAATGCCGGCTCCGGTATATGGATAGTGATTACGCTTTTGGCAGGGCTGCTCGGTGTATTGGTATACGCTGTCGTCCGGCTCGGTGATAGTGACAAAAAGAAAGCGTAGCACAGCTGATTGATTATTATTTCGAGATTGGCGCTGTAGGCAGCACAGATGTCAGGGTATAAGGTTTTGCCTCGCCAAAAATTTGTGACAATGGATTGATGCTTGCGCAGCAGTAGCAATCCTGCGCTGGGACAGAATGGCCAGTAATATTTATGTAGGGATAGCTGGTTGGTCATATCCGGACTGGAAAGGGATTGTCTATACCCGGCCGGGGATTGACCAGCTTGAATACGTCAGCGGATTCGTCGATTGTATTGAAATTAACAGCACCTTTTACCGCCCGCCCTCTGAGAAAGACACAAAATCATGGTTGGAAAAAACCGCCAAAAGGCCTCATTTTTTCTTTACAGCGAAGCTGCACAAAGACTTTACCCACGAAGGCAAAATAGATGCTGAAATGGTAAAGCAGTTTCATACGGGTTTTCGGCCTCTGCTCAAAGAAAACAAGTTAAGACATCTGCTCGTTCAATTCCGCTACGATTTTAGTGATTGCAAAGATAACCGCCGGCTTTTGTCGCAGATTGTAAAGCACTTCTCCGACGTTTTTGACTTGGCCGTAGAAGTCAGGCATAAATCATGGCAGCAAAAACAGGCATTAGAGTTCCTGGAAGCCCTTGGCGTTTCGGTCTGCAATCTTGACTATCCGACTATATATAATTCCTTCGATATGCAGCATTGCACTGTCGGCAAAAACGGCTATTTTCGATTGCACGGCAGAAATGAGGAAAAATGGTTCAGCAAGGCCTCCAGAGATGAAACCTACAACTACTATTATAACAGGGATGAGCTTGCCCAGATAAAACAAAGGGTCGATAAACTGGCTAATGCCTATGAGACACTTACGATTATCGCTAACAATCATTATCGAGGCGCTGAGCTTGCGAATGCCCTTGAATTGAAGGCTTTGCTGACCGGCCAGAAGTACACTGTCCCTGAAGGTTTATTAAAAACCTACCCGAACCTGGCAGGTATCACCTTGGAAGCAGATAACTGGCAAATGAATTTTTGGGATTAAATATAAGATTGTTTTTCTCATTTTAGGTGGACTTGCTATTATAAGAGGTGAGATTTGGATGTGGGTACAAGTGTGGTGATGTAGATATGGATATCTATAATCTTGTCAGTTTTGCAGGGATATTTGTTTTAATCGGCTTTGCATGGATTTTGTCAGCCGACAAAAAGAATATGAACGTCAGGGTCATTCTCTGGGGAATTGGCCTGCAATTGATAATCGGCTTTTTTATTTTCGTTGTCCCCGTCGGCTCGAATTTATTTTCATTTGTCAATAATGCGGTAATAAGGGTCCTTGATTCTGCGTCCGCCGGCGCAAAGTTCGTATTTGGCCCGCTGGCGGTTCCCCCCGGTGCTGAAAGCGAAACGACAGAAAAATCGCTTGGATTCATCCTGGCTTTTCAGGCATTTCCCACCATCATCTTCTTCTCGGCCTTGATTGCGATTTTGTATTATTTTAAAATAATGCCTCTGGTCATCAGGGCCTTTGCTTATGTGTTTACGAAGTTGATGAGAATATCCGGCGCAGAATCGCTGGTGGCCGCCAGCAATATCTTCGTAGGTATTGAATCGGCTCTGACTGTCAAGCCCTATCTTGCCCGGATGACCCCCTCGGAGTTCTGTACCATCCTGGCCGCGGGCATGGCTACCGTCTCTTCCAATGTTCTGGCGCTGTATGTCTTCAGCCTGGAGCCGCAGTTTCCTAAAATTGCCGGCCACTTGGTCTCGGCGTCTTTGCTCTCGGCCCCGGCGGCGATTGTTATGTCGAAGATTATTTTGCCTGAAAGCCAGACTCCGGAGACGCTGGGTGTGCACGTTAGGCCGTTTTACGAAAAAGACAACAGTTTGTTTGAAGCGATTATTAACGGTGCCAATGCCGGCGTCAAAATGATTGTCGGCATTGTGGCCCTGCTCATAGCCGTATTGGGCCTGGTTGCACTCGTTGATTTGTTTGTGTCTGTTTTGGGGACATGGGTTTTTGGCCTTGAGACAGAGCTCTCTTTGAAGACAATTTTTGGCTACATCTTTTACCCGTTTACGATGATTCTCGGTGTCCCGGCCTGCGATGCGGGCCAGGTTTCCAAAATTATCGGCGAGCGGGTGATTGTGACCGAAGTCGTGGCGTATCAGGATTTAGCAACGGCCCTGGCGCAAAATGCTTTACACTATAAACGTTCGGCTGTCATTACCACTTATGCTTTGTGCGGTTTTGCTCATCTTGCCTCGATGGCTATTTTTGTGGGTGGCGTCAGTGCCCTGGCCCCGGATAAAACGCGCAATATAGCAGCCGTTGCCCTCCGCGCCCTGGCGGCCGCAACCCTGGCCTGCCTGATGACCGCCTGTGTTGCCGGCACTTTCTTTACGGAAGGCAAAGCATCAATTCTATTTGGGGACTGATTATGTTCTTAAAACACTTCAAAGAAAGCAAAGAAATTATAGCCGGCGATGATTCAATCCTGCGTGAGCTTTTGCACCCGGAAAAGCAGGATTTACAGATTCGTTACAGCCTGGCTCATGCAAAAGTTCTGCCCGGTAAGGCAACGAAACCACATCGGCTCAAAGCATCTGAAGTATACTACATTATGGCCGGGCGTGGCTTGATACATATAGATAAAGAATCGTTTGATGTCAGTGCCGGGTGTGCTGTTTACATCCCGCCGAACGCCACGCAGTATATAGAAAACACGTCGGGTTCTGACTTGAACTTTTTGTGCATCGTGGACCCCGCTTGGCGAAAAGGGGACGAGGAGATTTTAGATAGTCAATAGCATTTGATTCATAGTGTTTGGCGTTTAGGAGTTCTCACTCTATGTCGGTTCCGACGTTGGTGACATTTATTATTTATTGGAAACGGCACGAGTTTCGATGTAGGATTAAAATTTGTTGAGGTTGAATCAGATATGAGCAGAATAGCCGTTGATGTTGTTTTATTGCCCGATGAAGTGATGACCGATAGGGCCATTGAAATGAACGCTGAGTTAGTGGAAAAATTCGGCGACAAAATAGTCTTAAATAAAGAGAACTGCCTGCCACATATTTCCCTGGCTATGGGCTGTCTCGAGGAAACAGATATTGCTTCTGTTGAAAAAATCCTGGAGGCAATAGCCAAAGAAACTCCACCGGGTAATTTGAAAGTCATCGGCATCCGGACATCAGGAAATTCGAAAGGTGAAGCAGTTTCTGTCTTTGAAGTGGATAGAACTAACGAACTTCAGTCGCTTCATAAAAAAGTTATGGACAAACTTGCACCATATTTAACCGGTGACGTAACCGAAGATATGATATATGGAAATGAGGAAGTTGCGGCATCAACCTTGCTGTGGATCAAGAACTATCGACAAAAATCAAGTTTCGTGAATTTTTTCCCGCACATTACAATCGGTTACGGCCAAACAGAATACCAGATGCAGCCGGCAGCTTTCGCTGCTTCGAAACTCGCTTTATGCCACCTGGGAAATCATTGTACCTGCAGGAGCATTCTTGTCTCAATTGAGCTTAAAGGCCTATAAAGGCGATTCTCAATTCATATCCACAGATTCAGCCGGGTACCCGTTGGTTCTAATTTTCTCCAAATTCGCTTGACATAACGGCCTAAGATGAAGATAATGTTTTCTTTATCATTGAGCCAATTATGTGAGGATGGGCTAAAGTTTCGGTGTCAATATCTTCAGGAAAATGGCAAAAAATTTGATTCCCGGCAGCACATCCTTAATCGAAAGGGCAGATATGAGTACAATTCGTAATACACGCCGTGATTTTCTTAAGCAGTCGGTTGGCCTAAGTGCCGCTGCGATTGCCGCCGGGCCGTTTGTTAGAGTATTAACGATGGCTGGCAGCGGGCCCGGTTCGAAGATGAAACTGGGGCTGGTCACCTATCTGTGGGGCAGGGACTGGGACCTGCCGACGCTGATAGCCAACTGTGAAAGGACGAAGGTGCTGGGTGTTGAGCTGCGCACGCAGCATGCGCACGGTGTCGAATCAAACCTTAACGCACAGCAACGTCGCGATGTAAAGAAACGCTTCGACGACAGCCCCGTTGAGCTGGTGGGTTTGGGTACTAACTTCGCCTTTCATCACGTTGACCCGGCAAGGCTCAAAAGAGATATCGAGGACGCAAAGCAGTATCTGGAACTCAGCCGTGACGTAGGTGGCTCCGGTGTGAAGGTAAAGCCCAATGACCTTCCAAAGAATGTATCGCGCGAAAAGACAATCGAGCAAATCGGCACCTCACTCAATGAGCTCGGTCGGTTCGGGGCCGAGATTGGTCAGAAGGTCCGCCTCGAGGTACACGGAGGATGCTCGCCTTTGCCGATTATTAAGGCGATTATGGACATTGCTGACCATCCAAACGTTGGCGTCTGCTGGAACTGCAACTCCGAGGACCTCCAGGGCGAAGGATTAGAGCACAACTTCAACCTCGTAAAGGATAGGCTCGCCGACACTGTTCATATCCGCGAGCTTAACATCGGCGGCTATCCCTACCAGGACCTGATGAATCTGTTTGTCGGGATGGACTACGCCGGCTGGATACTCCTTGAGGCCCGCACCAATCCCAAGGACCGCGTCAAAGCGCTCGTGGAGCAAAGGCAGGTTTTTGCGCAGATGATTGCAAAAGCACAAACCGCTGCGCCGAGTACCCGAAAGGTCAGTATTGACGAGGTTGACGGAAAGTTGAGGGTAGAAATCAACGGCAAACTGTTTACCGAGTACAACTACCAGGATGTGCCCAGGCCTTTCTTCTATCCCGTGATTGGCCCGACCGGTGTCCCTGTTATCCGCCACTGGCCGATGAAAGAAGGCGAGAACGAAGAGAAGGACCATAAACATCACCGTTCTCTCTGGTTTACCCACGGTGAGGTAAACGGCCACGATTTCTGGAGCGAGGGCAGCGGGTCAGGCAAAATCGTCCACGAAAAGTTAGACAAGATTACATCCGGCCGGGATGTTGGTATTATTCAGTCACGCAACAAATGGGTCGCACGAGACGGCAAAGTCATTTGTACCGACACTCGTACACAAAGATTCTACAATCGCCCGGATGGACAAATAATGGATTTTGAGATAACGATTCACGCATCACACGGTAAAGTCGTTATGGGTGATACCAAGGAAGGTTCGATGGCGATCCGGTTAGCGCCGACGATGCGGGTGGAAGGAGTCGAAGGAAAAGTCGGCAAAGGGCACATTATCAATAGCGAGGGGCATCGTGACGGCGCTGCATGGGGCAAACGGGCTGCCTGGTGCGATTACTACGGCCCCGTTAATGGTGACATAGTCGGCGTGGCCATATTTGACCATCCCACTAATCCGAAGCATCCGACCTGGTGGCACGTTCGAACGTACGGACTCTTTGCGGCAAATCCCTTCGGAGTCCATAACTTCGAGAACAAGCCAAAGGGAACCGGTGATATTACTATCCCCGCCGGTGAAAGTTTGACCTTCAGGTATAGGTTCTATTTCCATAAAGGTAATGAAAAGCAGGCAAAAGTGGCCGAAAAGTACCGCCAATATGCTGATGAGAAACCGCCGAAATAGTTGACAAAGGGCCGATTAAAAGGGTATCTTCAGGATGACTATTAGGCAACTTAATAAAGGAAAGGAAGTATTATGAGTAATCTTACACGTCGTGATTTTATCAAAGGTTCGATGGCCGTCGGCGCAACGTTGGCATTGGCCCCGCATTCCCGCGTGCTGGGAGCGAACAACGACATTCGCATAGGCGTCATTGGTGTGGGCGGCCAGGGAGGCGGCCACATGGGTTATTTTAATAAGCTCTCCGGCGTTCGTCTTGTGGCAATTTGCGATGCAGACAAGGACCATGTCGAGAAAAGGGCAAGGGACTTTGAAAAGAAAAACAACGTAAAGCTCAAAACCTATATGGATCCCCGTGAAATGCTCGACGACAAGGAGATCGATGCCGTTACCACCGCAACCCCCAACCACTGGCATGCGCTGGTATCAATATGGGCCTGTCAGGCCGGCAAAGATATGTATTGCGAAAAGCCCGTCTCGCATAACGTATGGGAAGGCCGCAAGATTGTCGAGGCCGCCCGAAAGTATAACCGGATCGTACAAACCGGTACGCAAAGGCGCTCTTCCGAGGCATACCGAGAGGCTTATGAGTATATCAAAGCCGGACACATCGGTGCCGTAAAGTGGGCCCGCGGTTTTTGTTATAAGCCTCGCTTCAGTGGAAACGGCATTGTTAACGGCACAAACGGACCGATTCCCGTCCCCGAAAGCATAAACTATAATCTCTGGTGCGGGCCGGCCGAAATGAAGCCCCTCACAAGAAAAGAGCTGCACTACAAATGGCACTGGGTCTGGAACACCGGATGTGGCGACCTCGGCAACCAGGGCATACACGAAATGGACCTGTCCAGATGGGCGTTGGGCGACCCGAAACTTGCGCCGCGTGTGTGCAGCATAGGAGGACGATTCGCCGTTGGTGATGCAGGCGAGACCGCCAATACGCAGATTGTATTTCTCGATTACAAGCCCGCTCCGCTAATCTTCGAGGTCCGCGGCCTGCCTCGCAAGAAGGGCGAGACGTCAATGGACAACTACCGCGGCACAAGAATCGGCGTTGTCGTCCAATGCGAAGATGGCTACTATGCCGCCGGTGAAGGCGGAGGCTGGATATACGACAAGAAGGACCAGAAGGTAAAGCAGTTTACAGGCAGCGGCGGTGAGCACCATCAGAACTTCATCGATGCCGTGCGCAGCCGAAAAGTCAGCGACCTGAACGCCGATATCGAGAAGGGACATCTCTCCAGCGCACTTTGCCACATGGGCAACATCTCTTACCGCCTGGGTAAGAAGATGCCGGTGGACGACATTAAAAAAGCTATTGGCAGCGCCGACCTGATGGACTCGTTCGAGCGTATGCTCGAACATCTCAATGCCAATGATGTAGACCTTAAAAAAGAGCCTATTACTATGGGCCCGATGCTGACGATGGACCCGCAGACAGAGAAGTTCACGGGCGAGTTCAGCGATATGGCGAATATGTATATCAAGCGCAACTACCGCGAGCCGTTCGTCGTACCGGATAAGGTCTGACAAAA
>CAYVIT010000101.1:0-11765 GCA_964451425.1 uncultured Pirellulales bacterium | reverse complement strand
AGTATTAGCAAAGGAATATGAAAAAATGTCAAATTGGGCAATTTTTGAAAACGAAGCCAATATAAAGCTAAATCAAACCCAATACCCCCGCACCCTTCCCTTAATCCAGACCACAAGACGAAATTGCTTCGACTTCTTCTATCGTCTTGGGTATCTTTTTGCCCAGCACGCGATGGCCATTTTCCGTAACCAGAATATCATCTTCTATTCGAATACCCCCAAAATCCTTATACTTTTCAACCATATCATAATCGATGAAATCGCTGCATTTATTCTCAGCCTTCCATCGGTCGATCAACTCAGGAATAAAATAAATCCCCGGCTCCACGGTTATGACAAAACCTGCCTCAAGCTCCCTGCCCAGTCTCAAAGATTTCCAGCCGAACGCAGGATTTCTTTTGATTGCATCTGTATAGCCGACATAATCCTCCCCCAAGTCTTCCATATCGTGCGTATCGAGCCCCATCATATGCCCCAGACCGCATTGAAAGAACAGCGTAACGGCACCGGCGGCGACAGCCTCGTCGATATCGCCTTTTATCAATCCCAGTTCCTTCAAGCCTGCTGCGAGGCTCTTATAAGCCAGAAGATGAACATTGCGAAACTCAACGCCCGGCTGTACCGCTTCAATCGCTTTTTCCTGTGCATTGAGGACGATGTTATAGATTTCCTTTTGTCTGTCTGTGAATTTCCCACTGACGGGGATGGTCCTCGTGATATCACTGGAATAGTGAAGGGGGGACTCGGCACCGGAATCATTGACAGCAATGTCGCCTTCTTTCATTTGGTTGCCGTAATAGTGGTTATGAAGCGTCTCTCCATGAACCGAGAGAATTGTGGGGAAAGCAAGCCGACACCCTTTGGAAAGAACAAGCCCCTCCATCGCGCCGACAATCTCCCTTTCATACATACCGGGTCCGGAAATTTTCATCGCCAAAGTCTGCATTTCATAGCAGATTTCAAGGGCCGATTCAATCTCAGCGATTTCATCTTCCGTCTTAATGGACCTTTGTCCGACGACAGCTTTTATCAGTGGCTCCGAAACATGGGAGGGAATCTCGGAAGGAGCAACTCCCAGCATCCGTTGGATTTTCAAAACGTTTCCCGGCCGATAGGGGGGAAGAAAGTGTACTTTTCTATTCTGCTCAACAGCTTTATTCAATACGGCTTGCAGTTTGTCGAGAGACGTTGTCTCAGAAATTCCACCCTTTTTACTTTTTTCTCTCAGCGATGGCTGCGGCCCCATCCAGATAATATCATCGACAGTCAAGTCATTCCCAAACACGATTTCTTTGTCCTCATCAATGTCAATAACAGCAGCCAGACTGGGAAAATCGAGTCCGAAGAAATACAGGAAGCTGCTATCCTGCCGAAAGGGATACGGGTTGTCCGCATAATTCATTGCAGACTCTTCATTACCCGGAAACAAGATTATTCCCGAGCCTACCTGTTCCCTTATTCGTTTTCGTCTTTCGATATATACCTTTTCTGCAAACATCTCTTTGCCTTGAAAATGATGTTATCCCTCAACCGCTTTTTCCTTATTCGTTGTACACAGGCTGACCACAATCAGACAAATTACAGACAGTGTTATCGCAGGCAGTACCGCATCAAGTTTTGCTATTTCTGCCGGCAAATGGACCTTTATTGCTTCCTCCCAAAGAAGCGTAGTCACCGTCCCTGCCAGAATCGAAGAAATGGCGCCCACCTTTGTGGCCCTTTTCCAGAACAGCGCCGCCACGAGGCAGGGAGTAATGGCGGAACCATAAACAGTAAAGGCATACAATGCCTTTTCAAAAACAGTCGTAGATTCCGAGAACACCCGCGATACCAGCCAGGCAATGATTCCAAATGTCAAAACCATCAGGCGACTCATAAAAACGATTCGTTTTTGGGAGGCCTTGGAATTAATGTAATTCAGGTAAATGTCCTTGATAAAGGTTGTCGAAGGAACCAATAAAAATGAATCCGCCGTGGAGATGATGATGCCGACTACGGTGATCATAAAGAGAATGCCGAGCACCGGGCCCATAAAGTGTCGGGCGGCGTAGATAAGAATGTATCGTCCATTTTCCGGGTCGGGAGTCATACTCCCTGCGAACCATGCTTCGGCGATGATTAATTCTTCTACCAGCAGTGCCAGAAAAATCATAACTATCACGGCGGTGCGTGCGCCCCTGGCGCTTTTACTGGCGAATATTCGCTGGTATTGGTTAGCGTCACCCAACACCAAAAGAAATACAGGCAATAGGAAATTAATATAATCTGCAGCACTAAAGACCCCAATTATTTTCATGTGGTCCGGCCGATCTCCCATTGCGGCAAACGATGTCAGCATACCGCCAAAGCCTCCCGCTTTAATCAGCAGTACCGGAAAGGCAATCAACAGCGTGACCGTTATAATTATCCCGGTAACAATATCCGCAAACGCCAGACTCAACAGCCCAGCCAGCATAGTATAAGCAACGATGAAAACGGCGGCAATAATCGTTGCCCTTTCAGCAGTAAGCATTGGTTCATGTAGATAAAGGGCACCTTCCTTCGGTAGTGCAGCTAATTGGTATGTTTCATCATGTTTCTTGAAACCGCTGTCGTGTCCTTTGATTATAATTCGGGTAAAAGTATTTTCTTTAATCACACTGGTGTTTGTCAACTGTTCGGCTTGAGCTTTTTCAGAGATTATTTCGGTGGCACGAACGACTTTGACGGTAAAGATTTCCGGCGTCTCGGACCATTTGTCTGAGTCTTTTTCTTTTACATTAAATTTGATTTCTGTGGTTCCGGTCCAATCTTGCGGAGGCTCATAGTGGAAATATCCTTTGCGAACCTGATTTTTGGTGAGGCTGTCTCCGACGCTGAGTGAAACTTTTTCTTTCTTACCTGTGATGACCTCCAGCACCATACCGCCCGCGTTAAACTGATAGCTGACAATCACCATATAGGCAATTACCAGCGCTATCACTGCCAGCAGCCGTGCTGTATTGCCGAATCGTCTGCCGATAATCTCTGGTACCGAAAGGGCCTCAATATTGCGGGCACGTGTAGCGATAAAGGAAAGCAGAATCATGCCCACAAAAGTGCCCAATGGCAGGAAAAGGGCCGCCATACCCACTTCATACGTTTTGCCGGCATTGCCCACGATTGAGCCGGTGCCTATCCACACCGCCAGCATAGTACAGACCATAATCCAGGGCGAAAGCGTCCTGCCGGCCACTGCAAAATCGGCCTGGGTTTTGACCTGTCGGGACTTGTAAATCCCAATTCCTGTCAGGACAAATAGATAGACAAATATGGCGATTAAGTAAATCATCTGTTCCTCTATATTATTTGACAAACTGTTCGACAAAGTATTTCGGCGTCAACGGCTCACCCGTTGCTCGTTTTATCATGTCGTTCCATTGATACAGTGCCCCCGGACCAAACACTCTCGCTCGAAGATAATCTCCAAGCTCTTTCTGGCCGACATAGCTGACGTCTTTATCTGATTCAAGACCGAATACTTTGTGAACTATCTGGTGATGCAGTTGAGAGGCCAACAATTCGCCCAACATATAGTTATGGTAATAGCAGGGCGCCGTCGTGAAATGAAGCTTTGAAGCCCAGCCCGCGTCAACAGGCCCCGGAGGTCTTTTGACGAACTGATATTTCTCGACCAGCTTCCACCATAAATTATTCAGGTCCTGGTCGGGATTGGCATAGAGCTGCTTTTCAAAGTTGTACATCACCATCGCCCAGCGTGCAAAAAGCACCTGTTGAAACCGAAGGTATTTTTCACTTACCCTCTCAATTCCCTCTCTTTCTGTATCTGAGAGTCCCAGCATTTCCTGCATCCAGGCTGCATTGCGGCTCAACCTGCCGAAGAACATCGCAATCGCTTCAGTAGTGAAGCTGTGTGCCGGTTCCCTGAGTAACCAAGGCTCATTCCGTTCGTGGTATTTGCTGTAAACCGCGTGGCCCAATTCGTGCAGTATAGTCTCCATCCACCGCTCGGTATTTTGAAGGTTACACAAAATACGAACGTCCCCCCGGCGGTCCACGTCTTCGCTAAAAGCGTGCGGATACTTGCTTTCACGGTCATATAAATCGCTTCTGGCAAGGATATCATTCACGGGCAGGCCGACACCCGCATAATATCTTTGGGCCAATTCCTTTATATCGTGCTTCTTATAGTACAGGTCTAAATCCAGCTCGTACACCAGAGGTGTCCTTTGAAAGAACGGGTCATGATAGTGCCAAGGCATAAGGTCTTCGGGTGCAATACCGTAACTTTTTGCTAAGATAAGGTCTAATTCTTTCTTCATTCGAGCAAAGGGCTTATTTGTCAGTTCGTAAAGCTCGTCGAAGATGCGGTCCAGTTCTTCCACATCCTGCTCGCCTGTGACTATTGACATCGTATAATAATTGTCAAAGCCGACCTTACGGGCCGCCTCGTTGCGCAGCTTGACCAGTTGGATAAGGTCATCCACAATCGCATCGCCCACCTGTTTGCTGGCACGCCAGGCCAATTCCCTTTTACGACAATCCGTCTCCGTTGTCATAATTGTATAGATGTTACTCATCGTGACCTTCTTGCCGTCTATGGTGCCCCGAAATGTGTTGTACTTTTCCTGGATTTTTGTGTCCGAATCGACGAGTTTTTCCAGCAGCTCCGGCTCTATCTGGTTCCCCAGATAAGCGCAGTATAGCTTGTCCAATTGTCTGGCCAGTCGTGCCTCCTTGACATGCCCGGAATCTTTTATGTCGTTAAGGAAAGCATACTCCTCGGAATTACTATGGATTTGACGAATTTTAAGTTGCAGTTGATTGAGCTTATCGTACTCTTCCGATTTGCCGGTAGTTGACGCATCCCAGTAGGTCAGATTCGCTTGTGTGGTTATAGGTTCAATCTTTTTGACATGAGCGGTAATGAACTTTTCCAACTGTTTTTCCTTTAGGTTATATCCACAGCCAAAAAGAATAAGGGGAACGGTAAAGATAACAGCAGCCATTAACAAATTTTTCATAATTTTTTCTCCATTTTGATTGTTATATGAATACCAGAATCCTGGAGCGATTGGAAGATACTTTTGCTTGGAAATTTACTTTAAGATTGGCGTCGATAATAGATTTCCTCCGCGGTTTTTTATGGTTTTTTAAAAAAATTTATATGAAAAACCTTTCCTGAATGCGCCGTATAAAGCTATTTCCACCGTTTATTAACGCACTTTTTTAAGCCTTTTGAGTACTGAATAAGAGTGATTTTGCAATCAACGGCCTTTAAAATTTTGTCGATATTTTGTAGACACCTCTACGGTTGGGGCAGAAAAGTGTTGACTTAGGGCGTATATTTATGTTAGAGTAGTTAAAAGTATGTATTATCGGAGTTAACACCTTTAAGGTTGGGGGCCCACAAGTGTTAACCCACTGGCCTTATTTATGTTGAAGTAGTCAAAAGTACACGTTATCGGCAATTATGATTTTTTGCTCACCAGGTTATCAATATAAGACCTGAATTAAGCATTAAAAAACATCATAAGATGGCAGGAGACAAAAGGTGTACGAATCGATGAGAGTGTTGTTGTTATCACTGATGATTTTCATCACTTTGGCAGGTTTGGCTAATGCCCAGTGCCCTGTCGGCGACCTGAATGAGGACTGCGCAGTTGATTATCATGACCTGCGAAACCTTGCCGAAAGCTGGCTTGATCCGGACTGCCTTTCCCCTGATTGCGAAGCCGACCTGGATGGTATCCCCGGAGTGGATATGTCCGACTTCGCATTGTTGGCGGCGAACTGGTCTGAGGACTACAGCGAAATCACGCTGGTGATTAACGAGTTTATGGCCAGTAATAATAGTTTAAGCGGGATTCGCGACGAATGGGGCGACTATGATGACTGGATTGAAATCTACAACTATGGCCACGACCCTATTAACATAGGCGGATTGTACATCATCGATGATATTTCCAAGCCTATTAATGAAAGGTGGATGATTCCAACTAATAATCCCGCCGCGACCACTATTCCTGCCGGAGGTCATCTGGTTCTTTGGGCTGATGGTGAACCTGCTGAAGGAACCCTGCACTTAGATTTCAAACTGAGCGCCACCGACCCATACGAGGATATCTGTCTTTATGAGGGCGATAGAATTACTGTCATTGACGCTATTTATAACTTCAATTTACCAATTCCACTGGTACCGAATAAATCCTATGGCCGTTTCCCGGATGGCAGCGATAGCTGGATGGTTTTTGATAGTCCCACACCGGGAAATACAAACAAGCTTATTGGTATTGTTATCAGCGAGATTATGTATCATCCTTACCATTCTATTGTTGAGCCGATTGAGCCTGAAGATGTCCGGGAGGAGTACATTGAGTTGTATAACCATGAAACTGCGGAGATCAGCCTGGCAGGCTGGGGATTTAGTAACGGTGTTAAATATGTTTTTCCGAGTGATGCGAACATAGGTGGGGGACAGTATCTTGTGGTTGCAGCAGACGTGAACACGTTTAAGGCCAAGTACCCAACTGTGACAAACGTTATTGGCGGCTGGAATGGTCGGCTGAGCAATTCCGGTGAGGAAATTGAGCTGGTTGACAATATAGGTGCTGTGATTGACCGTGTCCACTATGCCGATGAAGGTGACTGGGCCGTGCGCGAGCTTGGACCAGTAGATTACTTCCACCGGGGGTGGATATGGAATTCTGATCACGATGGCGGTGGTAAGTCACTGGAGCTGGTCAATCCGGCTCTACCCAATGAGTACGGGCAGAACTGGGCGGCGAGTTTGAATAACGGTGGGACACCCGGCACGACCAACTCGGTGGCGACAACCAATACAGTGCCTTTCATTCTAAACGTAAAAAACCGTCCAAGAATCCCCGGGCCTAATGAACCGGTGACAGTGACGGCTGACATCCTCGATGAGTTGGCGACTGGTATCACGGTAACGCTGCATCACCGTGTCGATGGCGATCCAGGCTTCTCCACCCTGACAATGTATGACGACGGAGCACATGGTGATGATGATGCCGGTGATGGGCAGTACGGTGCCCAGATACCTGCTCGTCCGCACGGCACAGTCATAGAGTTCTATGTTGGAGCAAGGGATCTCTTGGCCAACTCACGCACCTGGCCTGCACCGGCTGATGTGGATGGTACACTACAGCAGGTGACCAACGCCCTTTACCAGGTGGATGAAACGTTCGTTCCTGATGCGGATTGGATACCGGGCAGCCAGCCAATATACTATCTGATTATGACAGAGGCCGAGCGGGCTGAACTGGAAGATATTGGAGACACAAATCTTGATGGTCAGTCTGGTTTTACCAGCGAAGCCATGAGCAATGCACAGATGAACGCTACGTTTATCAGCATCGACGGGGTGGACGCAAAAACGCGTTATAATGTTGGCGTTCGTAACAGAGGCAATCGTAACCGGTACGAACCGCCGAACAACTACCGTGTCAATTTTAAGCATGACGACTCCTGGAAAGGAGTTACGGCAATTAACCTTAACACCAAGTACCCACATCTTCAGTTAATGGGCAGTGTACTGTTCCAGATGTCTGGCATAGCTGCGGCCAATGCCAGGATTGTACAGGTCAGGGTCAACGGCCAGAATCTGGCGGCTACCGACTACGGAAGGACATACAATTCCTACATTGCCCTGGAGAATTATGATAGAGACTGGCCTGAAAACCATGTCCCGGATGACGAAGACGGTAACCTGTACCGCTGCACATATTACGACAACGGCATTGACCCGCGGACTTTTGCCGACCTGGACTACAAATCGACCATGACCGAGTACCGGCAGAACTACCCCAAGCAGACCAATAGTGCCCAGGATGACTACTCGGACTTGATTAACCTCATAGACAAGCTCAATAATCCTGCCATTTCTGATGAAGACTTCCTGGCAGAGGTAAGCCAGGTCCTCGACCTTGAGCAGTGGGCGCGATTTTTCGCCGCCGATGCTTTGGCGGGCAACCGGGAGGGCGGCTTAACCGACGGAACAGGTGATGACTACGCGATGTATTGCGGAGTCATATATCCGCGATTCTGGCTGCTTCCCCACGATTTAGACACTATGCTGGGACAGGGTGACCATGATTACAGACCTGACTGGCCCATCTTCAACTATGCGGGAGCGGATGGTCTAACCAGGCTCTTCAACCAACCGGAGTTCATAAAGCTGTACTACAACCAGTACGAGGAACTTATACATACGGTCTTCGCGCTCGAGAATGTCTATTCCCTGGTCGATAGGATGTTGGCTGACTGGGCGTCGAATTCAGAGATAAACGGTTCAAACGGTATTAAGGAGTTTCTCGACGAACGCATTGACAGCATATTATATGGTGGTTATCCAGGCAGTGGTGATGCTCCACAGATCCCGCAGCAGTTCGCTATTAATAGTAGTTTACCGGTTGTAAACGGCTTCCCTCAAACCAACACAAACGTTACTGCTCTCGATGGCACGGTTGACGCAATCAAGACCCGTTCCGTGATGGTAAATGGTCAGTTAGTTGCCGCCTCTAACTTTTCGCAGAGATATGGTACCTGGTCCATCAGCGGTATAGCCCTGAATCCGGGTATTAACCGTGTCATTGTACAGGCATTTGATGGTCCTAATGGCACCGGAAATGAAGTCGAACGTGGGTATATTGACATTTGGTATAATACCGGTTCAACCAACGATTATCCGAAAGAAACTGGCGGCCCAGCCTCAGCAGGACAGAGTGTGAACATGATTGTCCGTGATAGTTACCTGCCGGGTGTCCCGGTCCTCGTGCGGGTAGAGGTCTTCGGGGACGACGGCAGCATTGACCGTGATTTGTGGGACGCAACGGCGACGCTGTCAGTTGATAATCCGAGTGTAAACCTCTCCACGAACAAGGTCACGATGTACAATGGTCTCGGCAGTGCGTTCGTCACCTTTACCGGCGGCGGCAATTTTACCCTGACCGTAGATGTCGTAGGTCTTCAGACAAGCGCAGGACTGACGGACTGGAGCGGCCAAACGGTTAACACAGTCTCCGGGACCCTCAGCAGTTCTGCGTCCTGGAGCGGTATCTACCACATCACCGGAGGTGATTTCACGATTCCCGCCGGTGTCACATTGACGCTCAATCCGGGCACGCTCGTGCTCACTGATGGTGTGTCCTCCGGCACTTCAGGGACTGACATTGACGTCGCAGGTTCTATCCAGTCGCTGGGCACCGCCTCCTCGCCGGTCACATTTACAGCCTACACAGCAGGCGAGAATTGGGGTGAGCTCCACCACGAAGATGCTGAGCCGTCTACTTTCCAGTACACGAACATCACACAGGCCGGGCATTCACCGACGATAGGTCACTCGGATACGGGGCCGACCATTCGGGTATCGAACTCCACCTTGGTTTTCGACTACGCCTCGTTAACCGACAACGCCGGCAAGCTTATGCACGTTACCTCAGGCTCGGATCTTACGTTCCGTCACTGTTTGTTTGCCAGGTCGGTCATGGGACCGGAGATGTCCGGCACCGCACTGCTTTTCGAAGATGGCTGGATAACGGATATGCACGCCGGTAACGATGCCGACGGCATCTACGTTGGTCCCCAGCAGGGTGGTCAGACCTGTATCATACGGAGGGGTGTGTCGGCAAATATGGTTGATGACGGCATCGACCTGAATGGTGCAGATATCACTATAGAGGATTTCATCGTCCGGGATTGTAATGACAAGGGTATCAGCATTTACAACGGCCAGACGACCATCGATCACTGCCTGGTCGTCGAGATTAACAGAAACCCGGAAGATCCGACTGTTGCCGGCGTCGCGGCCAAGGCAACGGAGGGCGCTACAACCATCGTGAACATCGACCAAACAACTATAGTTACGACAAAAACCACAGGAGTTACAGACTACGGCATCCAGTCCCACAACAAGTACGATGTGAATACTGGAATAATTATCTGGAACGTAACCAATTCTATCATCGACGCAACCGACCCGGTAAACGCCCAGGCACCTTACCTCGATTCAGATATCAACATCAGTTACTCCGACATTTACGGCGAAATATGGCCTGGCATCGGCAACATCAACCTGAATCCGCAATACGTCGATCAATTGAATAGCGATTACCACCTTCTGGTAACTTCTCCGTGCATAGACGGCGGTAACCCTGCAGCCGACCCCGATCCCGACTTTACCGTGACAGACCAGGGATATTTCTGGTTCGACCAGGGAACTCCCAACCTGCCGGATGGCTCGCTGACAGAAGACACTCTCTGGACCCCAGAACAGGGTCCTTACCGTATCATTGGTGAGTTGACTGTGCCGTTTGGTATTACCCTTACTATTATGCCGGGCACTACAGTTTATTTCGAGCCCGGAACTAAGGTAATTATAGAGGGACATCTGATTGCCGAGGGCACAGAATACGAATTGATTCGCTTTACTCGCACACCGGATACAGGCACTGTATGGAACGGACTACAGTTTGTCAACACGGTACGGGACAACCGAATTACATACGCTGTGGTCGAACACGGTCGAACATTGGACGGGATGATCGGCTTGGACCAATCGAACCTCTTGTTGGACCACGTCACCCTGGACCACACGGATCGGCGACGAATAAGGACATTGGATTCATCCTTGATAGTCCGAAACTCGACCTTCACCAACATATTCGAGCTTGGTGAAGAACCAACGGGCGACAATATCTGCGAACACATCTGGGGCACCGCGCCCACGACCGGACACTTCATTATCGAAAATAACATCTTCGGCACGATCACAGGTCACAACGACGCCATAGACGTTGACGGCAACGCACGACCTGCTCCCGTCATACAGATTCTCAACAACCTTTTCCTGGGCGGAGGTGATGACGCCCTCGATCTTGAAGGCGACGCCCACATAGAAGGCAACGTCTTCATGCACTTCCACAAGGACCAGTGGAACACCGGTGCCGGCAATGCGAACATGATCTCTGCCGGTGACGCCCACGGCGTCGGCCATGACTACGTGATGGTCCGCAACGTTTTCTACGACATGGACCACGTCGCTCAGGTCAAGAGCAATTCCTTCATGACGTTTGTGAACAATGTTGTGTCGGATGTTGATATATCGGCCCTCTATTTCCTGCGGCCGACTTCGACCACCGACTACGGCCGTGGGGCATACGTTGATGGCAGTATCTTCTGGGATACCGCACTTGTATTCGACAAATTTACCGATACCACGGACCTCACCATCAACCGCTCGATGGTTTCATCCGAATGGCACTCCTATGGTGTAGGCAACATTGACGCCGATCCAATCTTTGTTGACCCGAACGCTGACTGGCACCTTAAATCTATGTCACCGGCAATTGGGTCCGGTCCTTGCGGCCTCAATATGGGTGCCTACGTCCCGGCAGGAGCTGCTATTTGTGGTGAGCCTGACGGGACAACCTATCACACCGACGTCACCCTCACCGTCGGCGGGCCTGGCATCACGCATTATAAGTATTCTCTCAACAACCCGAATGGTCCTTGGAGTGCGGAACTCGATGTTAATATGCCCATTGCTCTGACCGGTCTGGTTGACGGATATTATTATACCGTTTATGCCATCGGCAAAAACTCCGCCGGAATCTGGCAAAGCGAAGACACTCCATCCGCCTCACGTACATGGACTGTCGATACATCCTATTCACGTCTGGTTATAAGTGAAGTATTGGCTCATTCACACGGGGACGCCCCGGATTTGGTTGAGTTATACTACGATGGTCCAACTTCGGTTGATT
>CAYVIT010000100.1:4816-11829 GCA_964451425.1 uncultured Pirellulales bacterium | reverse complement strand
GCTCACCGAAAGGGTAAGTCTGATTTGACTGTGATGTTTAATCCCAGCCATAGTAACGGCAAGCTGATGGGAGAGGCGGCAGGAATCTATATTTGCGAAACGAGCGTCTTGGAACACATCCCGAAAGAAGGCTACTTTGATATCAAGGAGAGCTTAATTCCTGAAATGCTCCGTGCCGGTAAAACTGTTCACACGGCGGTATTGCCAAATCACGCTGGAAATTTTCGAGATTGGCGAGGATACCTATACGCCATCGCCAATTACCTTGAGAATAGCCCAAAACTGAACGCGGATTTAAAGCTCTGCAAGCGTAACAACTCACAAGCCGTATGGATGGCAGCTAATTCAAAAGTGGACCCGGGTGCGCGAATTTTCGGGCCGACTGTTATTATGGATGGTGCTCACATTTCCGAGGGTGCAGTAATTTTTGGGCCGACGATACTCGGACGCGATGTTTACGTCGGCAAGGATACTGTTGTGATAAATAGCATACTCTGGGACGGCGCACAAGTAGGGCCAAATTGCGAAATTCAGCGATGCCTTATTGACTTCAACACGGCTGTGAGAGCTAATACCGTTGTCGAAGAAAAAGCCATAGCACTCAGACCAGAGGGAAGGTTGGAAAGTTTGGTCGGCGGCGTATCGAAAGTTGCGAAAAATAACGCGAGCAGATTCGGTAACGTATTGCAACGACAGCTTGGCAAACTTAACAGAAAATTGCCGGATTGGGTACAAGTGCACAGGGAAAAAATCGTCCCCTGGTTTGCTGGTAGTCTTGTTCTGATTGCCTTTCTATGGTCTTACCGGCCCGGTCTTGTGCACCTTTGGAATGTATGGCAAAGAAGTGATGAATACTCCAGCGGTCTTTTAGTTCCTTTTCTGGCTGTCTATATCTTATGGTCGAGGCGCCATGATATTGCTCAGTGCCGTATAAGGCCTTCTATTTGGGGTTTATTCGCCTTCGTGGCAGCGCAGGGCATCAGACTGTTTGGGCTGTTCTTTTTGTATGGCTCGGCAGAGAATTTGTCCATTGCTCTAAGTATTGCTGCGTTGGTGCTGCTTTTGTTTGGCTGGCAGTTTCTCAGAAAGGTATCTACGGTATTGCTGTTTCTATGCCTGATGCTGCCCTGGCCCACCCGGGTCCAGGCGGCTGTGGCGCTGCCTCTACAAAGCTGGGCCACTTCATCGGCTGCATTCTGTCTGGAGGTGATGGGCTACGAGTTCGTTCAGGAAGGCAATATCATCCATATCGGCCAGGCAACAGTCGCAGTCGCCGAAGCTTGCAACGGCTTAAGAATGGTCACCGCCTTTTTCGTGATTAGCGGCTTGGTCGTTATGCTCGTTAAGCGGGCATGGTGGGAAAAGCTTATCATCCTGGTATCAAGCCTGCCCATTGCTCTACTTTGTAACACAGTGCGATTAACAATCACAGCAATCGCTTTTACAGTGCTCAAAGGAGAGCATTGGGAGAAAATATTCCACGATTTTGGCGGATACGCAATGATGCCATTGGCCCTTGCAGCGATAGTTGCGGAGCTTTGGCTTTTAGCAAAGCTTACTATGCTTCCTTTGAAAGAAGAAGCAATAATAATCGCACGGCAAAAGCCGTGAGTGACACAAAGTGCAAAAAATGTGTTTGGTACCGTTCCCGTTTTGACAATGGTCGCAAAATGAGGCCTGAACACTGATTAGTATTAGCAAACAGAAGTGATGGAGAACCAGAAAATGAGCGATTTAGAAAAGTATCAAAGTCCTGTCATTGAACAAAGGCCTGCTAATTTTGAAATGCCGCCTGAATCTGCCGGTCATTCCACGTCCAATTTAATTATCGGCATCCTACGCCACTGGTACATTGTGCTGCTGGTATTCTTTGTAATGTGCGCAGTTGGAATTCCTGCAATATGGATTTTGATCGAGCCTTTATACAACGTAACCGGCGTAATAAGAGTTGCTCCTATTTTATCAAACATCCTGACCGGCGAAGCAGACAAAGGAGAAATATCAAATTATGACAACTTTATGAATACTCAGGCACAAATGATCACCAGCAGCCCGGTGGTGCAAAGAGCAGCAGATGATTTAGCAGACAAAAACCTGACCTTCTTTCAAAATGAAGCAACCAATCTTGTAACGAAACTAAAACAGGCACTAACAAACACCAAAGCAAAACCTGAGCCGGCAAGCATATTGAAGCAGGCAATATTCGATAGCGTCATCACGGCCACCCCGGGCCGTCGTACCGAGCTAATAATGGTAACTATGAAAAGCACAAATCCAGCAGAAGCAAAGCAGATTGTAGATGCCTTTATTACCGCCTATAAGGCCATCGAAGGAGACAGTTCCAGCAAGGATGAGCGTCAAAAATTGACTACGCTGGAAAACGAGCAAAAGGTTCTGGCCGTAAAATTGAAAAGCCAGCGTGATAACATCAAAGACCTGGCGCAAGAGTTTGGGTCTAAATCAACGAACACATTTGACAAACTTCAAGAAATAAAGCTCGAGCGTGTTGGAATGCTGCTCAACGAGGTTACTAAATGGGAAGCAAATAGAATTCGCCTGGAGGCCCAGGTGGAGGTGCTAAAAAATAGGTTGGAATCGCCCGATGCAAATGAAGAAGAACAACCCGTAGAGCGGGACGAATTGGCAACTGAAGTGGCGCAGGCCACAGACCAGAATGACCTGACGCGCCGCAGCTATGTAAATGCCGACCCAACCCTAAATACGTTCATAGCAAATCTCACACAGTTAGAGCAGGAACTCATCGTTGCCAGACAGATATTAACACCTACAAATCCGGAACTTAAGGACAAAGCTGATGTGATAGAAACATTGAAAGAACGTATTGAGCAGCGTAAGACGGAAGTGGGTGAAATGTATGATAGTTTCATGGCTAAGAAAACTGCCGAGGCGGAAGAAGAAAAGCTGCTTAACGCTAAAAAGCAACTAACTGATATGCAGGGCGAGTTGGAATTAGCCAGTGTGCTTGAACAGCGGTTTAAGGGTATGCTCGCTGAGGAGGATACAGAGACAATTGATGTGGGCCGTCGGCAGCTGAATATAGGGGAACTGCAGGATGAGCTCTCTTTGACCAAAGAAACATATGATAGAATCGGCCGGCGCATACAGGAACTGGAAATGGAACGAAAGCGTCCTGCAAGGATTTCCGTCGCTTATAATGCCGATGTTGCCTCTATCCGAGACAAGCGAGTAAAATACTCAGTGGCTTTGGTCTTTGGCGCGTTCGCTTGTGGAATGCTATTGGCTTTCCTGAGAGACAAGGCAGACCTTCGCCTGCGTACACCTGACGATGTCGTTAAGCGCATCGGTATCCGAATAATCGGGACTACCACCGGTTCAGACACCATCAAAAAAGCTCTTTTCCCAAGACAGATAGCCGGGGATTACCAGACTATTCGTGCCAACTTACGTCTGCTTAATGGTGACAAAGAACCAAAAATGCTCGTAGTTACAAGCCCGGGAATGCGAGAAGGCAAAACTACTTTTGCCATTAATCTGGCGACAAGCATGTCCAGGTCAGGGAAAAAGGTTCTGCTGATAGATGGTGACTTGAGAAAACCTGATGTTGCGTACCTGTTGAATTTACCAAGAAGCTCAAGGGGCCTGCAGGATTTACTTTTCGGTAGAAAAAAATATCACCAGGTCGTTTGCTCTATGCCTGCAACCGGTTTGGATGTGCTGGCTGCGGATTCTCGCAATAGAGACGATGCCTGCGAGCTATTAGCTTTGCCGGGGGCGAGAGAGCGCATAAAAACAATCAGCCAAACATACGACCACGTGATTATTGATACTCCTCCCGTGCTGGCATTTCCCGACGCTTTGGTATGGGCCAAGATGGCGGATGCTGTCATATTGACCAGCTTCGCCGGCCAAACAACCGCTCCGGACCTCAGAGAGGCAACTGATAAACTTGCCCAAATAAATGCTAAGGTACTTGGCACTATTCTAAGTAACGTCAGGGCCGGTAGTAGTTACTACCGTTATAGCCACAATTATTACGAGCAGAATGCACGTTCGAGAAAAAATGCCAAACAAGCCGCCGCAAAGCTGCTTCTGCCTGCAGAACCAAAAACATAATTCCAGCGGTTGTTCAGACCCCTGAAGAAAGTTAATTTGCCGAAGATTGTTAATGAGACATCAGTTGTCTGTCTATTTATTTTTTCAGATTATCTATGAACCTGATTATCATACATAAAAACAGGAACTCCACAAATAACAGCGGTGATGGCCTACTTCCGTTTGCTATCTCCAGCGAGCCTATTGCCGACGTTATTCTCGATGGATTAAGCAAAAATTTATGCCTGGACGGTGATACAAACACTGTTATTTCCGCTCCGGAAGGATGGAGCGTTGACCCCGGCGCAGCGACATCAAAGATAATAGCTTACAGGGAAAATGTATCAATCTGCCCTGAGTTCCTGCAAAAAACCAAACGAAACTCATGGCTCGTTGTTTCCGACGGACGATTCGCTACGCAGGTTGATAGTGGATTGCTTGATAAAGTGCTGGCCAGCGCCCAGGCGGATGTGTTAGCGGTTAATGTCGAACCTGAATCGCTGGGCAAACGAGATAAAGTGCGATTGACAACCCAGGGCAAGGTGGCAGGTTTCCGTCGGTTGTACTCTGATTCTGCCGAACCCGTACCCATTCCTACTGATTGGCCTCATCATATTTTTATTAAGACTAATGTGCTTGGCCAGGTCGCACCTGACCGCGATTTGCCTCAATCTTTTTCCGTTCTTCTAAGAAGGTGCCGGTCGAACGCAGTGACGCTGACCGCAGTTAATGTGGGTGGTGTCGCTTTGGATTTAGAGACGGAAGATGGATTTTTGGATTTTTGTAGGGCAAAGCTTTCAAAAATTCAAGGTTCAAGATTCAAGATTCATAATTCAAATACGATATCACCGGATTCAAGATTAATCGGTAAGGTGCTGTTAGGAAAGAATATTCACATCGGCACGAAAGCTATCATTGTGGGCCCAACCATTATTGGCAATAACGTAAGAATTGGCTCCTCTGCCGTCATAAATTCATCGATCATAGGCCCGGGAGTCTGCGTGCCGGTGAATCAACTTGTCCAGAATCGTGTTGTAAAAGGACCACAATGCAACTGGAAACGCCTAACTCGAGCTACGAACAATAATTCAAACATGATTGTCTCCACGAAGTTTGGTTTAAGCCGCCAGCAGCGTATAAAGGACACTTTTCGCTCTTGGCCAAGATTTTCCTATGCCGGATGCTTTAAGAGAATTGCTGATATCGTTGCGGCTGCAATCGTGCTGATTCTTTTTGCACCTGTTCTTCCAATAGTTGCTTTGATTATGAAATTAACCTCTCGTGGGCCGGTATTCTTCAAAGATATACGACAGGGGCTGCACGGCAAAGAATTCAACTGTCTGAAGTTCAGGTCTATGATCGTTGGTGCTGACGAGATACAAGATAAACTAAGGAGCGTCAGTGAGGTTGATGGCGACCATTATAAGATGGAGGATGACCCGCGATTAAGTGGTGTCGGAAGATTTTTGCGAGATACGTATATCGACGAAGTACCTCAATTCCTTAATGTGTTGTTTGGTCAGATGAGCGTTGTTGGTCCCAGACCGTCTCCCGAATCGGAGAATACGCTGTGTCCATCCTGGCGTGATGTCCGACTCTCAGTTCGGCCCGGTATCACGGGACTCTGGCAGGTCTGTAGAACCCGCCAGCCGATGAAAGACTTTCAGGAATGGATACATTACGATACCAAGTATGTCAGGGACCTGTCATTAAAAACGGACTTATGGGTCTGTTGGCAAACAATCAAAAAGTTGGTCAGGAATTTCGCCAAGCAGTTCTAACAACCATAGTATATGGATGAAAGGGACCCCATTGTGTAATTTGCTGCAAAATAAGAACCCAGAAAGGATAAGTAAATGCCAAGAAGATATTTTAACTGGAAATTAGCAATTGTTTTGGTAATCGGTATTGTTGTTTTAGGCGTGACTGCTTTCGGACTGCGCCAATGGCGCAGAAGCAGCAGAGCCGAGCGGGGACTCATCCTTGGCAATAAGGCATACAATGAATATCGTTACGAAGAAGCGGCATCACAATTGGGCCGTTACCTGACTGTTGAACGAACCAATGTGCCGATACTGCTCAAATACGCCGATGCCCAACTTAATATCAGGCCTCTCAAAAACAACAACGTTCAACAAGCTATTGCAGCTTACCGAGCCACCCTGAGAGAAGACAAAAACAATTCTGAAGCCGTTACGAAACTGACTGAGTTGTATTTAGAGATGCGTACGCCCGGCGAGGCTGAGTTAATTGCTACAACATACCTTAAAATAAACCAGGACCTTAAGCTTCGCAGGATGTTAGCCATGGCATTGGCCGGACAGCGAAAGTTCGATGAAGCAGCGACGGAATTGGAAAACATAATAACGGAACATCCTGACCAGATATTAGCCTACGAAACATTAGGTCAACTCACAGAGCAGCGTCCGGAAGATTTCCCGGACTCCAACGATTGGTTTAACGAAGCGGTAAAGAACAATCCGTCCTCGGCCTTGGCGTACATGATTCGTGCCGCTTTTCATTTAAGAAGCAACGATAGATCCAAAGCTTTAGCTGACTTAGAGCAGGCTGAGAAACTGGATTTATCTGAACCTATTGTACGTCTGCGCCTTGCGGGTGGGTTTATCAACACAAATGTCTTCGACAAGGCAGAAAAACACCTTCAGGCTGTCCAAGCCGCCGAACCAGGCAACCTACTGCTTTGGCGAACTTGGGCGACCCTCGCACTGAAATCAAACTCAAAGACAACAATGCTAAAAGTTGCCGAAACCGGATTAAAAGAGCTTTCTTCTCAACCCTGGGATTTTATGCCCACAGCTGCAGAGCTATATATCAGATGTGATGAGCTTGGCCGCGCCAGCGAATGTATTTCCAAACTACGCCAAAAAGATATTGCCCCCCCAACCACCGCATTCCTGGAAGGTCTTGTAGCCGACAGA